>JANYCE010000039.1 GCA_025360445.1 Betaproteobacteria bacterium | reverse complement strand
GTGCGCGATCGCCATGAGGAGAATCGTGTAACCATCGGGCTCCGCTTTGGTCAACGCCTGCGTGCCGATGATCGTGTTGCCGCCGGGCCGGTTGTCCACGATCACCTGCTGGCCCCAGCTTTCGGTGAGCTTCGGGCCGATGAGACGCGCCAGCAGGTCGGTGCTGCCGCCCGGCGCATAGGGGACGAGGAGGCGGATCGCGCGGGTGGGATATGCATTGTCCGCATTGTCCCGCTGCGCGCCTGCGTCTGCTGCCGCGCCTGCAAGAGGGGCTGTCGCCGCCAGGGCAAACAGCAACTGCCGGTGTTTCATGCCTTCATTACTCCCGTTCAACGCATCAGTTTGCGGAAACTGGCCAGACGCTCGATGTCGAATACCGGCTCGGCGCCGCCGTGCACTTTCTGAAATGCGATTCCCCTCTGCGCGGTGCTGTGCAGCAGCTGCACCAGCGCGACGTGAAGTTCACCCGGCAGGCCGTCGACCGTGGGTTCGCGCGTGCCGTGCAGGCCGTCAACGAGGCCGATGCGCGTCGCGGCGTCCAGCAACCGTCGCTCCAGCGCCGGCGTGTGCGCAAGCTCGATCCGGCCGGTCAGCATGGCGAGCGCGGCCTGGATTGCGTAACACCCCCAGTTGGAAACCCCGCACGGAAACACGACATCGGTCGCGACCACCGCGCATACGCGCGCGCCGTCGGGAATATGGCGCACGACGGCGTCGCGCACCCCGCCCATGCCGATTTCATTGCCGAGGTCGCCAATGCCGATCGTTGGCACGCCGCGGGTCTGCGCCTCCAGCACGACGTAGTCGAGCAGCGCCCGGCCCTCGCTGGTGTTCTGGCCGACCGAATTCCGGAATGTGCCGTCTCCGGTCATCCCGGAGCGTTCGACCGCGATGACCGCTTTGGGCTGAACGTCGTCCAGCAACCGGACTGCATGCTGCTTCGCTGCCCCGGCCTCGCAGGGGCCCGATTCCACGGCGGCGACGCCTGTGAAACGCATGTTCGCGGCCGCGGCGCGCGCCCTGTCACGCGGCACGACGGTAAGGCCGGCCGCTTCCATGGTTGCCGCGACGGCCGGCACCAGGGATGGGTCCGTCAACACGATGGGGGTGGCGTTGAACCCGAAGTTGAGCGCGCGGGCGATGGCGGCGACCCAGATAGGGCCGTCGGTTTCAGCTAGCGCGGGCGACACCCACCCGCGCACGATGGATCCGGTCAAGAAAATGACCGCATCGCCCGCTTTCAACCTTGCCAGAGGCTGCGCCGCGGCGAGGCACAATGGAGTCAACGATTGCGCGCGTGCCGCATCGAACAGGGGCCCCATGCCGCGCTGGCCGAAGTCGGTGCCTGCCAAACGGTCGATCAAATTAAACACGGGAGTTCCTGATTGCAGTCGCGCACGGCCGGACATTTACGGCGGTGCACTAGTCTAAACAGAAATGAAAGGTTCCTAATTCATTTTAATTCACAACATTGATAACTTCAGGTCACAAATGAACGGACCTGCGGACCTGGAGTTTTTCTGCCTGCTCGCGAAAAAGAGCAATCTTTCGGCGGCGGCTGGGCGTGCCATAAGACGCCCTATGGTCATGAGAACTGCAGCCTCCTATTGCGTGGAAGCAAAGCCCGGGAAATTCGACTTGATCGGTTCTCAATAAATTTTTGTGTGTAAATCGGCAACCGTTTGCATCGCGGTGGTAAATCCTCGGCGTAGTCATGTGGCAATGGCGATACCCAGGGCCATGCTTAGCGGCGCACGAGAGACTTCTACCTCTCAAAGTGAGGACGAAGGAAACCAAATTGCGCGCTGCGATGAGCTGCTCACTTTGAAATGCGTTCGGTTTACGAGCTATTTCTTGCGTTTGTGACGTGCCCAATCTGACTGCCTTCATGGCATGTGCCCACCCTCCTGCGACACCACGCCACGACACCGACACCGACACCGCCAACTTTAAACAACAACCTGGCCGTTAGCTACGCCAAAGCCGAACAGAAGGTCGTTGCGGCGTCGAAGCGCAAGAAAGATTCAACCGCCGACGCCAAGCTGCTGGCCAAGTTTAAAGGCGAGTTTCCCCCAAGCTTGCTGCGGGTGATGTCAGGTGAAATCGCTTCAGATGGGATGGGCTTTCACCAGATCGCGATGCAGATTGGTATCACGTCGAACGATTTGGGCAAGAAAGAGGAAGTCATTCTCTCGCTGTGCGAGGGCTTGATTCATAACCATCAATCGGATGGCAACCGCTACAACTCGCCGGGCAAGCGCAAGGCTGAGTTGCAGCGCATGCACCGGTATACGAGCGACAACGTCTGCCACACCTACAGCAAGGATGCCGTGCGCCGGCTGGTGCCCGCTGACGTGCCCACACCCGACCTCGACGACCCGACTGATGCCACTGGCATACAGCAGGGTGATGAGGACTCGGATGAGAACGGCTTGCTGACCGGAGTGTTCATGACCGACGCAGGTTTCTTCGCCAAGACTGAGAACGGTGCGAAGCATCTATGCAACATCGCGATCAAGGATGTTCAGGTCTTGCTCGACGCGGTGAGTGATGGTGACCGCGGCTTCGAGGCCGAGGTGTTGCGCAAGAGTAAATCAATTGGTCGCAAGTCGATCGGCGGGGAGACCCTCTTGTCGAAGGCTCACTTCCAAAAGTTCTGTATGGGCCACGGTGGCGCAATGACTAACGGGACTGACGGCAATGTAGCCCTACATCAGCTGCCCTACTAAACTTAGCGATGCAAAATGACGTCGCAATATACCGAAGTTTCTTAACGATATGTCAATGACATTCCCCGCGGGCGTGTTAACAGGACGTGTGGATCGCGCCTATCGCATTGAGGCCAGCCGCTGCATCTGATTAGTCGGGGGCCTAAGGGCGTGTGAAATGATGGGTAAACTGATGGTAAAGTCTCTTGATGCTCTAAATATTTTACTTTATTATCATGCCTTTAGATAGAATTCTGTGGCGGAGAGAGAGGGATTCGAACCCTCGATAGGATTTTGTCCTATACGCCCTTAGCAGGGGCGCGCCTTCGACCGCTCGGCCATCTCTCCGTTGATGCTCATCACTAGATAACTACGGCAGCGTGGTTGACATCACCATCGAGCGGTCGAAGGCGCTAGGCGCCGGATTGAACGACGGCTTGCGCCGTGACCACTCTGCTGCATTACGATTGCTAACTGGATATCCGCGAATATCTGATTATTAATTACTTTCGCGTTACTAAATCCCAAGTCAAGGATATCACACGACCGATTAAGGTTGCTGGTCCAGACCGAATGCTTTATGCAAAACACGCACGGCAAGTTCCATATATTTTTCGTCGATTACGACACTGATCTTGATCTCGGAAGTAGAAATCATCTGGATATTGATCCCTTCTTCCGCGAGGGTGCGAAATGCAGTGCTCGCAATGCCGGCGTGGGAGCGCATGCCGACGCCTACTATGGAAACCTTGGCAATTTTGTCGCCGCCCTGCACTTCACGCGCGTTGATGTGAGCCGCCACCGGTTTCAGTATTTCGAGCGCATTTGCGTAATCATTGCGATGCACTGTGAACGAAAAATCCGTGAGACCGTCGTGGCCGACATTTTGCACGATCATGTCGATGTCAATATTGGCGTCGCCGACCGGCCCTAAGATCTGATACGCAATGCCAGGGCGATCCGGCACGCCGAGAATTGTAATCTTTGCTTCATCGCGGTTGAATGCAATACCTGAAATAGTGGCCTGTTCCATCTTGTCGTCTTCCTCAAACGTGATCAATGTGCCGGTGCCTGCTTCCTCGAACGACGACAGCACGCGCAACTTCACGCGATATTTGCCGGCAAATTCTACCGAGCGGATCTGCAGCACTTTCGAGCCGAGACTTGCCATCTCGAGCATTTCCTCGAAGGTGATCGTATTAAGCCGCCGTGCTTCAGGCACGATGCGCGGGTCGGTCGTGTACACGCCGTCAACATCGGTGTAAATTTGGCATTCATCGGCTTTGAGTGCCGCCGCCAATGCCACGCCAGTGGTATCGGAGCCACCGCGGCCCAGCGTGGTTATGTTGCCGTTTTCGTCTTCACCCTGAAAGCCGGCGACTACGATGATGTAGCCATCTTTTAAATCGCGCCGCAGCTTTTCTTCGTCGATTTTCAGGATGCGCGCCTTGGTGTAGGCGCTATCCGTCAATATCCTGACCTGACTGCCGGTATAGCTGCGGGCCTTCAAGCCCAGATCGAGCAGCGCCATAGACAGCAGTGCTATGGTGACTTGCTCGCCGGTCGAGATCATGACATCGAGTTCACGCGGGTCGGGGTGTGCCTGAATCTCTTTCGCCAAAGCAATCAGCCGATTCGTCTCGCCGCTCATTGCGGATACGACGACGACGACCTCATGGCCTTCGCTTTGACAGCGCGCGATGCGGCGGGCCACATTTTTAATGCGCTCCGCACTGCCCACGGACGTGCCGCCATATTTTTGGACAATTAAAGCCATGTACCCGCACTGCCTCAACAAAAGCGTTGAATTTTATCGTATTTGACGCGAGAAAACGAGGCGCGCAGCGCGCGAAATCCAAAGGCATGAAGCGCATCGACGAATGCAACCTTTTTAGTTTTCCTATGTCAATCGAATATCGCGCAATTTACAAGGAACGAAAATGGCTCGCATGTCCAAACCCGCACAACCCCGTCCTCTGCGCCAGCGCCTCGGGCTAAATCAGCAGCAATTCTGGTCCGCCGTCGGCGTGACTCAGAGCGGCGGCTCGCGCTACGAAAGCGGGCGCAGCATGCCCAAACCGGTCGTTGAATTGGTGCGACTGGTGCATGTCGAAGGCATTGATTTGTCGCGCGTGCGCGGTGAAGATTTTGCAATCGCCAGCCATTTGCGCAATACCAATCCCGCGCTTTATAGTCGCTTGAAAGAAAAAGTCCGGATCAAATCCGGCCGCACCACCTAGCGCGAGCGCCGCGGAGCAGCAAGCCGGCCGGCCAATCGCGCGATGCTATAATCGCGCGCTTCTCGGCGGCCCTCACCTCTCATGCGCATTACCCGCAGGCTGGAATTTGATGCCGGGCATCGAATTCCCCATCACGACAGTCAATGCCGCCACCTGCACGGTCATCGATATGCAATCGAAGTGACCGTGAGCGGGGATGTCATCGCGACGGCCAGCGATCCCGAACAAGGCATGATCGCGGATTTCGGGAGCATTAAAGCTCTGATGCATAAACATATTGTGGCGCCCTGGGATCACTCGTTTTTGGTCTTCGGCGAAGACAGGGCGGTTATTGCATTTCTCGACACGCTGCCCGAACATCGCACCGTTAAGTTTGCAGCGCCCCCGACAGCCGAGCATCTGGCTTCGACTGCTTTGCGCTTGCTGGAGATTGCGTTCGCCGCCAAATATGGCGATCGGTTGCGCGTCGAACAAGTCAGGATTTATGAAACACCGAATTGTTGGGCAGACGCGCTGCGCGCCGACCAGTAAGTTTCACGCGAAGGGAGTGCGCGAAATCGACGGCCTATATTTGAAAAGTGTTGTTTCCCCGGAACGCCCGCACCGTGCGAGGCTGTGAATTAAAAAATCCCTGTTGGCGGAATAGCCCAGACTCGCTGGCGGAGAGGGTGGGATTCGAACCCACGATCCAGTTGCCCGGATTCCGGTTTTCGAGACCGGTACATTCAACCACTCTGCCACCTCTCCAGCGGCGCGTATTTTAGCAGACTGATT
>JANYCE010000398.1 GCA_025360445.1 Betaproteobacteria bacterium | reverse complement strand
GTGGCGCCGGCGCGAAACGACGCTTGACACAAAACTTGACTTATACTTGACACTTAATTAGTCTTTTGGTGTGGCCTATATACCGCAATTCAGCATTACTCCGCGACTGCTATCCGAGGTGGAACAGATCGCGGCCTTGCGTGAGCGGATTCAAAGCGCGGCAGTCGATCTTGCGTGGATTCCGGCGTTGCAGAAAGACACGCGCACGCGCAACGTGCATGCTTCTACCGCAATCGAGGGAAATCCGCTGACGCTGGAACAGGTTCGCGTGCTTGAGGAAGGGCGCGAGCTTTCGGCTTCGAGCGCGCGGCACAAGCGCGAAGTCCTCAACTATTTTGCCGGGCTGCGCTATGTGGAAAAGAACGCATCGAAAAAGAATATCCGGCATACCGAAATACTCGAACTTCACCGCCTATTGGCCGGGCAGGTGATGGATCAGGGCGAGGCCGGAAAATATCGAATGATAGCGGTCAGGGTCGGGAAATATCTGCCGCCTCCGCCGGCTGCCGTCTCAGGATTGATGTTTGAGTTACTTGAGTGGTGGGGCAAAGCGGCGCGAGAGCTCTCGCCAGTACTTAGCTCGGCTATTTTGCATTACCGCTTTGAAGCCATACATCCGTTTGCCGATGGCAACGGGCGTACCGGCCGTGCACTCTCGTTGTGGGAACTCTATCGGCGGGGTTTCGACACGCATCACATTTATTCGGTGGACGAGTATTACTGGGAGGACCGGCCGCAGTATTACGCTGCGTTGGACGGTGTGCGCCGGGCTGGAGAGGATCTAAGTGCCTGGCTGGAATACTGCGCGGCAGGTCTGCGACAGACGCTCGCCAGGGCGTGGCTGCGGATTCAAACTTTTCAGGTGAAATCGACGGAGAAGCTGGTTTTACGTCCGCGGCAGGAACAGCTTTTGCATTTGCTGCGCGATCATCGCAGCATGGCGCCGTCTGAAATCTGGAAGGCGCTTGACGTATCACGTCAGGGGGCGATGGATTTATTGCGACCGCTGCTCGCCGTCGGTTTGGTTGAAAAAATCGGCGGGAAAAAAACCGGGCGCTACGCGCTGCGTAAACCATGAACGAAGCCGAAACCCGCGCCGAGCACATCGACCCTGCACTGAAGGCCGCGGGGTGGGGCGTGGTAGAGGGCAGCCGCATCCGGCGCGAATATCTGATTGCACCGGGCCGCCTTGAGGGATTGGGGCGACGAGGTAAATCACTGATCGCCGATTACGTTCTCGAGTACCGCAATACCAAGCTCGCGGTCGTCGAAGCTAAAGCGTGGAATGTTGAACTGACCGAGGGCGTCGCGCAGGCAAAGAATTACGCGGGCCTGCTGCAGGTGCGCCACACCTATTCGAGCAACGGCCGCGGCATCTACGGCATCGACATGCATACGGGCAGGGAAGGCGAAGCCGCCGGCTTTCCGACCCCCGAGCAACTTTGGGCGCTGACTTATGCGACCGTTGATGCGTGGCGCGACCGTTTCGCGGCGATCCCCTTCGAGGACAAGGGCGGCTCGCATCCGGGGCGCTATTACCAGGACATTGCGGTCGAGCGCGTGATGCAGGCGGTCGCCGACGATCGGCAGCGCATTCTGCTGACGCTGGCTACCGGCACCGGCAAAACCTTCATCGCATTTCAAATCGCATGGAAATTGTTTCATGCGCGCTGGAACCTGAGTCGCGAGGCTTCCCGCCGTCCGCGCATTCTGTTTCTGGCCGACCGCAACATACTTGCTAATCAGGCCTACAACGCCTTCTCGGCGTTTCCAGACGACGCGCTGGTGCGGATCGAGCCCGAAGACATTCGCAAAAAGGGCCGCGTGCCGAAGAACGGCAGCGTGTTCTTCACCATATTTCAGACTTTCATGAGCGGCCCCCCGAAAGACGGCAAGCCGTCACCGTATTTCGGTGAATACCCGCCGGATTTTTTCGATTTCATCGTGATCGACGAATGTCATCGCGGCGGCGCCAACGACGAGAGCAACTGGCGCGGCATCCTCGACTACTTTGCGCCCGCAGTTCAGCTCGGACTCACGGCAACGCCGAAGCGCCGCGACAACGTCGATACCTACGCCTATTTCGGCGAGCCGGTCTACGTCTATTCGCTGAAAGAAGGCATCAACGACGGCTTCCTAACGCCGTTTAAGGTCAAGCAGATTTCGACTACGCTCGACGATTACGTCTACATGCCCGACGACACGGTGGTGGAGGGCGAGGTCGAGGCCGGCAAGCGCTACCTTGAGGAAGATTTCAACCGCAGCATCGAAATCCGCGAGCGCGAATTAAAACGCGTCACCATTTTCATGGAGCAGATCGACCAGCGCGAAAAGACGCTGGTGTTCTGCGCCAACCAGAATCACGCCCTGTTGGTGCGCGATCTGATCAATCAAATCAAGACCAGCAGCGATCCGCACTACTGCGAGCGCGTCACCGCCAACGACGGCGCGCTGGGCGAGCAGTATCTGCGCGACTTTCAGGACAATGACAAGACCATACCGACCATCCTGACGACCTCACAGAAACTATCGACCGGCGTGGACGCCCGCAATATCCGCAACATCGTGCTGATGCGGCCGATCCGGTCGATGATCGAGTTCAAGCAAATCATCGGCCGCGGCACGCGCCTCTTCGACGGCAAGGATTACTTCACGATCTACGATTTCGTGAAAGCGCATCATCACTTCAGCGATCCGGAATGGGATGGCGAGCCGGTCGAGCCGGAAGTCTGCGCGAAATGCGGGCAGTATCCTTGCCAGTGCGAGAAGACGCCGCCCCAACCTTGTCCTGTGTGTGCGAGGACGCCCTGCGATTGTCCGAAGGAACCGTGCCCGCAATGCGGCCAGCGCCCTTGTGTGTGCCATCGCAAGACGCGGGTGAAACTCGCCGACGGCAAGGCACGCAATATTCAACATATGATGATGACGACTTTCTGGCATCCGGACGGCACGCCGATGTCGGCGCAGCAGTTTATGGAAATGCTGTTCGGAAAGTTGCCGGAGTTTTTTAAGAACGAAGAAGAGCTGCGCGCTTTGTGGAGCGCGCCCGACACTCGCCGCAAGTTGCTCGACGGTCTGGCAGAGAAGGGTTTCGGCAAGGATCAGTTGCTTGAAATGCAGAAGGTCATCGACGCCGAGAAAAGCGATCTGTTCGATGTGCTCGCGCACGTGGCCTACGCCAGTGCGCCGCTGACGCGCACAGAGCGCGCGGCCAAAGCGATGGCCATCGTCAGCGCGAACTACAACAGCAAACAGCAAGTGTTTCTCGACTTCGTGCTGTCGCACTATGTCACTGTGGGTGTTGAGGAGCTCGATCAGGGCAAATTGACGCCATTGTTGAAACTCAGGTATCACGACTCCCTTGCCGATGCCGTGGCAGACCTTGGTCAGCCGGAACAAATAGCAAATGTCTTCGCTGGATTTCAAAAATATTTGTACACGCAACACGCCGCCGCTTAGGGCGGTGACACTCGCACGATTAATTAAACCGGATCACTGATGCAACCCAACGAAAACGAACTCGGCCAACCGATAGGCTTCGCGATCCCCGACTGGAAGCCGCCACAGCCGCCGTCACGTATCTCGATGGAAGGCCGCTTTTGCCGTCTTGAGCCGCTCGATGCAAACGCGCATGCCGAAGCGCTGCACGCAGCGAATATTCTGAACACCGACGGCAGCCTATGGACCTACATGGCGTATGGGCCGTTTGCCACGCTCGCCGAATATAAAAAATGGGTTGAAGCTTCGGCGCGGGGCAACGATCCGATGTTCTTCGCCATCATCGATCGCGCGAGCGGAAAGCCGGTGGGCGTTGCGAGTTATATGCGCATCGATCCCGCAAACGGCTGCATCGAAGTGGGCCATCTCGCGTACTCACCGCTGCTTCAGCGCACGCCCGCCGCAACCGAGGCGATGTTCCTGATGATGGATCAGGCGTTCAAGCTCG
>JANYCE010000387.1 GCA_025360445.1 Betaproteobacteria bacterium | reverse complement strand
TTCGCCACGGCATGTTCAACCGCGGCACGATCCCGCAGTTGACCTCGGCGATACCGACCGGCGTGTACCGGGTCGCGGATAGTCAGGTGGCGAGTCGCTGGGGCAACATTCTCGAATTCGAAAACTTTGATTTGATCACTCCAAACGAGCGCGAAGCCCGCTTTGCGCTCGGCGACCAGGATTCTGTCGTGCGGCCGCTTGCCTTGGAACTTCTCCAGCGTTCGAAGTGCAAGACGCTGATACTTAAGTGCGGCGATCGCGGCCTAATTACTTATCGATCGAAGTCGCCGACGGATGTCAGGGCATTTTTTACGATCGAGACTTTCGCCGACAAAGTGGTGGATGCCGTTGGAGCAGGCGATGCCCTGCTAGCTTATGCAACCCTTGCATTGGTTGCGACCAAGAACGACGTAATAGCGGCTATCCTTGGCAACATCGCGGCCGGCATTGAATGCGAGCACGATGGGAACTGGCCTGTTACGCCGGAGCAGGTTTTGAAGAAGATCGATAGCGTTGAAAAGCAGACCAGGTACGAGTGAACGGCTGTCAGTTAAATGAACGCCGGCATTCACGCGTTAGCGAATCGTTGGGCAGCGGCCAATTTGGGCCGCCGCCCCATGATGAAGCGTATTAAATCAGCATGCGAGTGATCGTGGTCGGGCTTGGCGTTCAAGGGCACAAACGTCAGCGATTTGCCGGAAATGACTTTGTTGCAGCGGTCGATCCCGTGCATCCTGACGCCCGGTTCCGGGATGTTTCCGATGTTCCTCTAGCCGCTTATGACGCGGCCCTGGTTTGCACACCGGATGAACCCAAAATAAAACTACTTACCTACTTGCTCGGCAACGGCAAACACGTACTCGTTGAGAAGCCCCTGTGGGCGGCCGATGATAAGCAATTGTCGGCGCTCGAAGCGCTGGGACAGCAGAAGGGCGTATTTTGCTACACCGCATACAATCACCGTTTCGAGCCGCATTTCGTGCGCATGCGAGAGTTGATCGCTTCCCAGCGCCTCGGCCGCATTTATCGATGCCGCATGTTTTACGGCAACGGCACTGCGCGTTTAGTCCGCGACTCGCAATGGCGTGACCAAGGCGCTGGTGTACTGCCGGACCTCGGTTCGCACCTGCTTGACACCGCGACGTTCTGGTTTGGAGCACCAGCCGGCGACCTCAAAGTAACATCCGCCAGCCGGTTCGAAAATCAAGCGCCGGACCACGTGACAGTAAGTTCTGAAGCGTCGACGCCGAAACTTGAATTTGAAATGACGCTGCTGATGTGGCGCAATCATTTCACCTGCGATGTGCTTGCCGAAAAGGGCACGGCACACATCGAGTCGTTGTGCAAATGGGGGCCAAGCCGGTTTACCGTGCGCACGCGCGTCGTCCCTTCCGGCCGTCCGCCGGAAGAATCGGTTACGCTGGTTCAGGACGATCCTACCTGGGCGCTGGAGTATGAATATTTCAAGGCCGGTTGTCTTGGCGGGAAACGCACTGATCTTGGTACCGATCGGTGGCTTAACCAAACATTGCGCAGTCTAAGCGTCGACGCGCTTAAGGTGGCAGCATGAGTCTACCCGTGATCGGATTCGCCGGTATGACGCACCTCGGTCTGATATCCGGTGTGTGTGCCGCTGAGAAGGGCTTTACCGTCGTTTGTTTCGATTCCGAACCGGCGCGGGTGGCGGCGCTCGCAAGACTCGAATTGCCCGTGTCAGAGCCGCAACTCGACACGTTGATCGCTAAGAACGCACTGCGTCTGAAGTTTACTGCCAGCCCTGCGGATATTGCCTCCTGCGATGTCATCTATGTAGCGCAGGACGTCCCTACTGACGAGCAAGGCCAAAGCGACCTCGGGCCGCTTACCGCGCTGCTCGAAGTCGTATTCGACGCCGCGCGCACCGATGCAGTGATTGTGATTCTGGCCCAGGTGCCGCCAGGCTTCACTCGCGACAGGCAGCGTGCCGGACGGATTCTGTATTACCAGGTTGAGACACTTATTTTTGGCCGCGCAGTTGAACGTGCGCTCACGCCTGAGCGCTACATCGTAGGTTGTGCGGACGCAGCACAGCCGCTGCCAGTGCCATACGCAACATTTCTTACGGCACACGGTTGTCCGATACTGCCAATGCGATACGAAAGTGCTGAACTCGCCAAAATATCGATCAATGTGTGTCTGGTGGCTCAAGTTAGTGTTGCCAATACGCTCGCCGGGTTATGCGAGAAAATCGGCGCCAACTGGTCTGAAATTGCCCCCGCGCTAAAACTCGACAAACGCATCGGCCAGCACGCGTATTTATCCCCGGGGCTCGGTATCAGCGGCGGCAATCTCGAACGCGATCTAAGCACTCTCGTCAACCTCAGCCGTGAATGCGGTGCTGACGTCGATGTGATCCGGGCCTTTACTGCGAATAGTATTCACCGCAAAGACTGGCCATTGAGGACATTGCACGACGCCGTGCTTTCAAGGATGGCGTCGCCGACGATCGGCATACTTGGGCTCGCCTATAAAGAGAACACCCACTCGACTAAAAATTCTCCGGCCCTTGCCCTAATTCGCTCTCTAGCGCCGTGGCCGTTGCGGGTTTATGACCCGGTCGTGCCGGCGAGCTCCGTCGCGCATCCGAACTTCATATTTACATCGTCTGCACTTGATGCAGCCGTGGAAGCAGATGCGCTCGTTATCATTACACCGTGGCCTGAGTTCAGGCTGTCTTGTTCCCGACTTGCCTCAGTAATGCGGGACCGGGTAGTAATCGATCCTTATCGCATGCTGGATCCGGTCGCGGCGCGCTCGGCCGGATTGCAAGTCCACACGCTCGGCGTGCCGGCCTAAAACGAACATCGGATCCGATTATGCTGGAACATCTACAGACGACTCCAACCAAGCCTAAGCGCGTGCTCGTGATTGGCGCCGGCGGAATGG
>JANYCE010000368.1 GCA_025360445.1 Betaproteobacteria bacterium | reverse complement strand
TTGACCTCCGGTCACAGCGGGCGCGGGAGTAAGTAGGCGCCAGAGGGTGGCAGGATTTCAGGCCATTGGCTGCCATTAATGTCTAAGGGAATCAGCATGTCCGCGACCAATCTTGACTCCGTAATACGCGAGATGGCAGGCGGCGCGCAAGCGACCCCGGTTGTTTCCCGGCAGGCGGCGCTCTTGAAAGCAGGCGCGCTTCAAAACGCCATTTTCATGAGTTCGCATGTAGCGATCATTGCCACTGACGAGAACGGCATCATCCAGCTATTCAATGCCGGTGCCGAGCGCATGTCCGGCTATACGGCGGACGAAACGGTCAACAAGCTAACGCCCACCCATATTTCAGACCCGCAGGAAGTGCTGGCGCGCGCGGTGCTCATGAGCCGCGAATTTGCAACTTCCATCGCGCCGGGATTGGAGTCGCTGAGCTACAAAGCGGCACGCTCGATCGAAGACGTTTACGAGCTTACTTTTATTCAAAAGGATGGCAGGCGGCTGCCCGCGACCGTTTCAGTCACGGCACTGCGCGATGCCGGCCAGAAAATAATCGGCTATCTGCTGATCAGCACCGATAACTCTGCGCACAAAAAGACCGTCGAACAACTGCGCTGGAGTGAAGAGAGCTTCCATCTGATGGTGGACAGCGTGTCCGACTACGCTATCGTCATGCTCGATACCGGCGGCCGCGTGCTGAGCTGGAATAACGGCGCCGAGCGCATCAAGGGCTATGGTGCTTCGGAAATCGTCGGCCAGCACTGCCGCCGTTTTTATCCGGAGGGGGATATTGAACGCGGTGCGCCGCAGCGCGATCTCGAAGCGGCGACGGCCGACGGACGATTCGAACAGGAAGGCTGGCGCGTGCGCCGTGACGGGTCAACTTTTTGGGCAAACGTGGTATCGACGGTGATCCGCGATGACCAAGGAAATCTGCGCGGCTTCGCCCAGGTCACACGCGACCTCACGCAGCGCCGCCTGTTAGAAATGGAGATGGCCAAAACAAAAGCGATCGCAGAGAAAGCCAGCATGGCTAATGCGGAATTTTTGTCTGGCATGAGCCATCAGCTGCGTACTTCGCTTAACGCGATTCTCGGCTTTGCTCAACTCATCGAGTCCGATCTGCCGCCGCCGCCACCTGCGCAAAAAGAAAGTCTTGCAAAAATCGTTCAGGCGGGGTGGTATTTGATGGAACTCATCAATGAAGTTCTCGATCTCGCGATGATCGAATCCGGCAGGTTGTCATGGTCGCTCGAGCCGATGGCGCTGACGGACGTGATGATTGAATGCCGAGCCGCCGTCGAACCGCAGGCGCAAAAAAGCGGCATACGGATGACTTTTCCCGAGATCGATGGCGCATGTTTCATCAAGGCGGATCGCACACGCGTAAAACAAGTACTAATCAGTCTGCTTTCCAACGCAGTCAAATACAACCGAATGGGCGGCTCGGTCGTGGTCGAATGCAGCGTAAGCGCGCCTCAGCGCATTCGCGTAAGCGTGACCGACACTGGCGCAGGGATGACCGCCTGGCAACTCGCTCAGTTGTTCCGTCCGTTCAGCCGAGTCGGGCAGGACACCAGCGCGGCAGCCGGCACGGGCATCGGCCTGGTGGTGACTAAGCGGCTCGTCGAACTGATGGGCGGTGCGATAGGGGTGCGCAGCCAAGTAGATAAAGGCAGCGTGTTTTGGATCGAGCTCGTCACGGCGGAGGCGCCGCAACTCCCCGGCGGCGACGCCGAATTGATTCGGCTCGCCGAGCCAAAAGCCGGCGGCGCCACTGCACTGCGCACAGTTCTTTATGTCGAGGACAATCCAGCCAATCTACAACTGGTCGAGCAGATCATCGCGCGCCGTCCCGACATGCACCTCGTGAGCGCGCGCACCGGTCCCCAGGGCATCGCGCTTGCGCATTCCGCGCGGCCGGATGTCATATTGATGGACATCAATCTGCCGGGCATGAGCGGGATCAAGGCCATGCAGATTCTGCGCGCCGAAGCGGACACCGCGCATATTCCGGTGGTGGCGTTGAGCGCCAATGCGCTGCCGCGCGATATCAAGCGCGGCCTTGAAGCCGGCTTCTTCCGCTACCTGACTAAACCGATCAAGGTGGCCGACTTTATGGCGACACTTGACGTGGCGCTGACCCACGCCGACCGGGAGGCGGGCCGGCATGCCTGACGCGATGAAAGAGATTCACGATGAGATCGGCGCGCTCGCCGCGGCATTTGGCAGCACCGTCGCCGACCTGAAGGGCAACCAGGACAAGCTCCTCACATATGGCCGCGGGCTCGAGACTTTGGTCTCGGAGCGCACGGCTGAGCTCGCGCAGGAAAAAGCCAATATCGAGACGCACGTCGCGCAGCGCACCGCTGAATTGCGCCTGGCCAACGACGAACTTCGACAACAGGCGGCCGAGCTGTCCAAGCGCAATGAAGAGATTCAGCTCTTCAGCAAGATGAACGACTTTTTGCAAACCAGCACGACCGAGGCGGAAGCGTATGCGGTCATCTCGGACGTTGTAACTCAAATGTTTCCCGACGATTCAGGCGCTGTGTTCGTGCTGAGCGCATCGCGTACCATGCTCGAAGCCTCGGCGGTGTGGGGCCCGCTGCCGCCGTCGAACGTTATTTTCCCGCCCAATGAATGCTGGGCGCATCGGCGCGGACAGGTTCATCTTGCGCTGACTCACGAGCGGCAATGCCAGCATGTGAGTGATGAAGGGCATATGTATGTTTGCCTGCCATTGCTGGCTCAGGGAGAAACTCTTGGTGTCCTGCATATTCTCGATGGTCCGCTCACGAGCGACCTCGCCAGGGCCGGCGAAGCGCGCATGGCCGACAAGTGCCGGCTGGCAAAAATACTTGCCGACAATATCGGACTCGGGATCGCCAATCTGAAATTGCGCGAGTCGATGCGCAATCTGTCGATTCGCGACTCGCTGACCGGACTTTTTAACCGTCGCTACATGGAAGAAGCGTTCGCGCAGGAAATGCACCGGGCCACGCGTAATGAAGCGCAGCTCGCCGTCATCATGATCGATATCGACCACTTCAAGCGGTTCAACGACAACTTCGGTCACGACGGCGGCGATGCTGTGCTCCGCACGCTCGGAGAGTATTTGCAGAAACACGTGCGCGGCGGCGATATCGCCTGCCGCTTCGGTGGCGAAGAATTCATTCTGATTTTATCGCCGGCAACCGCGGACGGCGCGTGCCAACGCGCGGAAAAAATCCGCGCGGGCGCCGCCCTTCTGAACTTAACCCATGCCAATCGCGACCTTGGCAAGATCACCCTCTCGCTCGGCGTGGCGATGTTCCCCAATAATGCGGCCGATGCCGCGGCGGTCGTCAAAGCCGCCGATGTGGCGCTCTACGAGGCCAAACGCAACGGGCGCAATCGGGTTGTGATGGCCGCTGAAAAAGCGGGGGAACCCGCGTCTACCGTGTAGCGCCGGGCGGCGCATTACATTCGGTCATCCATGGGTGACGCTTAATTGAGGCAAGACCCGCCGGCATTTATACTCGCTAAGAGAACAAATACCGCCGATTGCGTTAGCAACATATCTATATCCGGTGCATAGTCTTGGTCGCCTTAGACGATTGGGCGCCGAAGACGACTCAACGCAACAGGGAGCGCGCTCGATGTCAACCAATGCATTCGATTCCGATGTCCTCGATCACGAGGCAGGCGACGGCACCGTCATCGCCGAGGTCAGGCGCGAAGCTGCCCTCTTGAAAACTGGCGCGCTGCAGAATGCAATTCTTAACAGCGCGAACTTCTCGAGCATCGCGACCGACGAGAAAGGCGTAATCCAGTTATTCAATGTGGGCGCCGAGCGCATGCTGGGTTACACCGCCGCCGAAGTAATGAACAAGATCACGCCCGCCGACATATCCGATCCGCAGGAAGTAATCGCGCGCGCTGAAGCGCTGAGCCTGGAGCTTGGTACGCCGATCACGCCAGGTTTCGAAGCGCTGGTGTTCAAGGCGTCGCGCGGCATCGAGGACATTTACGAACTTACTTATATCCGTAAAGATGGCAGCCGGTTTCCGGCGGTCGTTTCCGTAACGGCGCTGCGCGACGATCAAAATTCGATTATCGGCTATTTGCTGATCGGCACTGACAATACGGCGCGCAAGCAGGTCGAAGCAGAGCAGATGCTGCTGGACCAGCGGTTGCGCGATCAGCAGTTCTACACGCGCTCGCTGATTGAATCGAATATTGACGCACTGACGATCACTGACTTGCGCGGCATCATTACCGACGTCAACCAGCAGATGGAAGCACTCACCGGCTGCACGCGCGACGAATTGATAGGCGCACCGTTCAAGAACTACTTTACCGATCCGGGACGCGCCGAGGCCAGCGTCAAGCGAGTCCTGCGCGAAAGCAAGCTTACGAATTATGAGTTGACTGCACGGGCGCGCGACGGCATGGAAACCGTCGTGTCGTACAGCGCGACCACGCTGCATGATCGCGATCGCAAACTGCGCGGTGTATTCGCGGCCGCGCGCGACGTGACCGAACGCAAACGCTTCGAACTCACGCTGCAGGAGAACAACGTTGCGCTTGAAAGTGCGATTGCCGCGGCAGACAAAGCCAACCTCGCAAAATCGAACTTTCTGTCAAGCATGAGCCACGAACTGCGCACGCCGCTCAACGCGATTTTAGGGTTCAGCCAGTTGATGGATTCCGACTCGCCGCCGCCAACGCCGTCGCAAAAAGCTAGCATCGACCAGATACTGCATGCCGGCTGGTATTTGCTCGAGCTCATTAACGAAATTCTCGATCTCGCATTGATCGAATCCGGCAAGCTCGCAATCTCGCGCGAATCGCTGGCACTCGATGAGATCATGGTCGAATGTCATTCCATGATCGAGTCGCAGGCCGCCAAGCGCGGCATCCGCATGAGCTTTCCGCGCTTCGACGAGCCGTGCTTCGTGTATGCCGATCGTACGCGCGTCAAACAGATCCTGATCAATCTGCTGTCGAACTCGATTAAGTACAATCAGGCAGACGGGTCCGTGGTGGTCGAATGCGCCGCAGTCGCGCCGGATAATTTTCGCATCAGCATCCGCGATACTGGCGCGGGATTGCCGCCGGAAAAAGTCGCCCAATTATTCCAGCCTTTCAACCGCCTGGGACAGGAGGGCAGCGCTGAAGAAGGCACCGGCATCGGCCTGGTTGTAACCAAGCGGCTGGTCGAACTGATGGGCGGCAAAATCGGTGTAGAAAGCACGGTCGGCGCCGGCAGTGTGTTCTGGTTCGAACTCAATTCGGCGCGCGCGCCGTTAATCCTTGCAGGCAGGTCCGAGGCTGAAGTTGAGGAGCCGGTGCAGGCGCGAAGCGGCGCGCCGCTGCGCACCCTGCTCTATGTTGAAGACAACCCCGCGAATTTAAAGCTCGTTGAGCAACTTATCGCGCGGCGCGCAGACCTCAAACTACTGACCGCGATCAACGGACGGCTCGGGATCGAACTGGCGCGCAGCATGCTTCCGGACGTGATTTTGATGGATATCAATCTGCCCGGCATGAGCGGCACCGCAGCGATGCAGATTCTGCGCGAGGACCGCGCAACCCGCCATATACCAGTCGTCGCGCTCAGCGCCAACGCGATTCCGGAGGACATCGAGCGCGGTCTCGAGGCGGGCTTTTTTCGCTACCTGACGAAGCCGATAAAGTTTAAAGAATTTATGGAGGCGCTCGATCAGGCGCTGGAACAGGCGCAATCCGCGCTGCCCGGCGCCGTCACTACCGACGTCAAGGCTCCAAACGCTTCGCTATAGCTCCTCGTCGACATCCAGCAACGACAGCAGCTTCACCAGCACCCGCTGGCCGTTGCTGCGCGCGGGTTCGCGATCGTATTCGACCAGCTGGCCGTTTTCCTGCGTGCGCCACACCATCGATTTCGAGCCGCCACGCCGCGGCGCGAGCAACACCTGATACGCATTGGGCGGGCTGCTCATTGCTTCGAAACGCGCGGCGGCCTGCCGGGCGAGTTCGGGGCTGTCGATGATGAGCCCGATCTCGGTATTCAGGTACATCGAGCGCAGGTCGAAATTCATCGAGCCTACATACAGCCGCTTGCGGTCGAGCACGAACAGCTTTGCGTGCAATGAATAATTGCCGAACCGCGAGATTTTGGCCGTTTGGCCGCTGCCGCGCGAGTTGCCCAGCAGCGAGCGTATTTCGTAAATGTTGGCGCCCATTTCAAGCAGCGGCACGCGATAGTGCATGTAGCCGGATTGCGCCAAAATCACGGTCGACGCCTCAAGCGAACTGGTCAGGATGCTGACCGTAGAATCGCGCTTTCTAAGATCCGAAAACAACTTCATGCCTGCCGCGCCTGGTATCAGATAGGGCGTGATCATCAGCAGTTCGGTGTTCACCGCGGCCACTGCCGCGGCCACCTGCTTGTACATCAACTTGCCTGCCACTTCGCCTTTTCCGACGCGTTTCTTATCAGGGCTGTCGTACACCAGTTGTGCGCTTGCCCAGACGAGCGGGAGCTTGCCCGACAGCATGTCGGCAAGCGGCTGGCCAGTCGCCACGCGGCTCCCATAGTCAGTGCCATCGGCCCTCACTTGCTGTCGATGCTCAGTCAGGAGTTGCCGATAACTGGCAAGCGCGGCGTCCGAGGTGCCGCCTTTTGTCAGCGCCCGCATCGGAATGCTCAGATCGGAACGCCAGAATTCGTCAAAAGTGGCGGAGAGCTGCTTGACGATCGGTCCTGCGGCAAAGACATCATCGTCGGCGTATTGCGATTCTGGATTAATCTGGAAATACTGATCGCCGACATTGCGGCCGCCCATGAGCGCAATGGCATTATCGACGACCATCAGCTTGTTATGCATGCGATAGTCGAGCCGCGACATGTTGAATGCAAACTCGATCGCGCGCATGTAGACCGAAGGGCCGCGGTAACGAAACGGGTTATACGCCCGAATCTCGATTTGGGGATGCGCGTCGAGCCCAGCCGTTTGTTCGTCGCCGGGCTTGGCCTCGCCATCGTCGAGCAGCAGGCGCACGCGCACGCCCCGGTCGGCCGCGCGCAATACCGCTTCGGTAAGCAGCTTGCCGGTTTCGTCAACGCGGAATATGAAATATTGAAGATCGAGCGTGCGCTCGGCAGCATTAATCATCTGTACTCGGGCGAGAAAACCTTCAACGCCGACAGTGAGCATGCGATATGCCGACATCCCCGGTCGCTGAGTCGCGGCGTTGGAAAATTGACGGCCAAGGCGCGTTTGCTCTGGATTTTCAAGCGCAGATGAGTCGGATTTGGGAAAACTGTGGCCCGGCGGCAATGTCGAGCATCCGCCGGCAAACGCGGCGACCAGCAGAAACACGAATACGCGCGCAACGATGCCGCGATTCAAAACAGATCGGTTAACTGAAACGGGCGCTGTCGATAGTTCTGCCATGTTCTTGAGCCTGGAAGTTGCTGCATCGACGCGTCGCTCACTGCGAATTCTGTCGGATGTCGTATCCGAACGTAGGTACGCGCCCTTTTTTTAAGGGTAGGTGAATATTGCAGCCGCGATGTGCTGAGGTCTGTTCGCCAGCACACACTTTACATCGTGGGACGGAATTAACTATTTTCACGTATGTGGGCCGTCGCACTCAGTGTTTTGCGGCGCCCGGCGGAGAATTAGTGCGCTGGATAGACCCGCCAGAGCCGCTGTATTAGAGGAAATGACTTATGAAGATCGTCACGAATTACGACAAATCAGCGCGCGCCACGCCCGGTGATCACAGCGATTGTGTGGGCTGCGGCCTCACTAACGATTCTGAGGAGCTGCTCGCGATATTCGACGGCATCGAGCAAGCGGTCAACGCGGATAGCCGTCGCGCGGAATTGCGCGTTGGCGCGCAGACTGCGCGTGATCGGCAACGGTAATAAAAAAGCGCGGTCGTTGCCAGCGCACAGCGCGCAATACTCTGTTTAATCAAACGGCACTCATTCGATGCGCTGTTTTTTTGCCGCAGCGAGAGTGCGCGGCAAACGAAAAAGTGAACTAATTAAGCGCTCGCCGCTTCTTAACGTGTGCGTAGTCGCTGCATCCAATAACCGCTCCGTTTATTTCGCACGAGTACATTGTTGAACTGCAATGCCACATCCATTATGAGTACCGGCGCGGAGTGCCGGTATCGTTTATACCTATCGGAAAAAATATGACTAACCTGCCAAATCGCTATGTGATGTCTGTGTTGCTCGCCTTATCTCTTACGGCTTGCGGGGGCGGGGCGCGGCTAACGGTCGCTGAAGGAAGCGGACCCAACCCCACGCTGCCGGCGCCGGCAAAGTCCTTTATCCCGGTTGTCAATATTGCGCCGGCGAAAGGCTGGCCGGCAGATGGCAAACCGATTGCAGCAGCGGGTACGACGGTCGTCCGGTTTGCGGAACAACTCGATCATCCGCGCTGGGTCTACGTGCTGCCGAATGGCGACGTGCTCGTCGCTGAAACCAATGCGCCGCCGAAGCCCGATGATGGCAAGGGCATCAAGGGGTGGCTCATGAAAATCATGATGAAGCGAGCGGGTGCGGGCGTGCCGAGCGCAAATCGCATCACGTTGTTGCGTGACAGCGATGGCGACGGCATCGCGGAAGTCCGCTCGGTGTTGCTCGACGGCTTGAATTCACCCTTTGGCATGGCGCTCATCGGCAGTGATCTGTATGTGGCCAATGCAGACGCGGTGGTGCGCTTTCCCTACCGCACGGGCGACATAAAAATTACGGCGCCTGCTGTCAACGTGATGGATCTGCCCGGTGGTCCCATCAATCATCACTGGACCAAAAATATTATTGCGAGCGGGGACGCCACGCGGCTGTATGTGACCGTCGGATCCAACAGCAATATCGCCGAAAAAGGAATGGATAAAGAAGAAGGACGAGCGGCCATCTGGGAGCTCGACCTCAAGTCGGGACAAAAACGGGTGTTCGCGAGCGGACTGCGCAATCCTAACGGCATGGCGTGGGAGGCGGACAGCGGCGCACTGTGGACGGTCGTCAATGAGCGCGACGAACTGGGCAGCGATCTGGTGCCGGACTATTTAACATCAGTCAGGGACGGGGGGTTTTACGGTTGGCCGTACAGCTATTTCGGCCAGCATGTCGACACGCGCGTAAATCCGCCTCGCCCGGACCTCGTCGCAAGAGCGATTTCTCCCGACTATGCGGTGGGCCCGCATACCGCGCCATTGGGGCTAGCGTCCGCGCGCGGCACCAGTCTGCCCGCTCAGTTTCAGCATGGCATGTTCATCGGCCAACATGGTTCGTGGAATCGCCGACCGCACAGCGGATACAAGGTCGTATTCGTGCCGTTCACCGGCGGCAAGCCCGCAGCGGGCCCGATGATTGATGTGCTTACCGGGTTTCTGTCGCCCGCCGGTGACGCGCAGGGGCGGCCCGTGGGTGTTGCGCTGGATAAGACGGGCGCGCTGCTCGTCGCAGATGACGTTGGCAACATCGTCTGGCGCGTGAGCGCGCTAGCGCGCTAGTCTTGTACTTACATCAATCAAACGATCGGAAACAACCCAATGATTACAATTCGCAAAGGCCAGGCGCCGGCGCATCTGTCGCGCGAAGTGTTCGGCGCCCGGTTTCGCGAAACTTTTTATGACCCGGCGTATCGCGCTGAAGATAAGTCGATCGCGCGGCTCGAAGCGCTTGCATGGCAGGCCTACAGCGACGGGCGAAAGGCGCCGTTAGCCCAGAAGGCGGGCGCGGGATTCGCGGACCCGGAATACAAGTTATCTGTTGAGTGGATCGCGGCGAAGCAGCGTATTGACGAGGCGCAGCGCAGCTGGACGCAGACGCCGTCCCGCGTATTGCTGGTTTGCGCCTCGGCGCGCAACGATGGCACGTGCCCCGGGGAGATGTCGAAGACGTACCGGCTGGTCGAAATTGCCCGCGCTGTGCTCGAGCGCGCTGAAATTCATGTCGACGTGCTCGATTTAAGTTTACTGACATCCGAGTACGGCCGAAAAATACATCCGTGCAAGGGGTGCGCCTCCACCGCAATGCCGCTATGCCATTGGCCGTGCAGTTGCTACCCCAATCACTCGCTTAATCAGATTCATGACTGGATGAACGAAATATACGAGCGCTGGACCGCCGCGCATGGCGTTATCATCGTCACGCCTGTCTACTGGTATCAAAGCCCGAGTCCGTTGAAACTGATGATCGACCGCCTCGTGTGCGCTGACGGCGGCAACGCCGATCCGACATCGACTGCGGGCAAGAATGCCGGCAAGGCGAAAGAACTTGAGATGGCGGGCTGGAATTATCCCCAGCATTTGGCCGGACGCGTGTATGGCGTGATGGTGCACGGTGACGTAGCCGGCATCGAGGGTTCGCGCCGGGCGTTGTCCGATTGGCTGGACTGGATGGGTTTTATCGACGCCGGTGCGCCCGCCCGCCTCGATCGTTACATTGGCTATTACGAGCCGTATGCAACGAGTCACGAAGCGCTCGACCGCGATGAGCCCGTGCAGGAAGAAACCCGCAATGTGGCGCGCGCAGTCGCCAAAGCGGTCGCGGAGCTGCGCGCCGGGCGGTTGTCGGCAGTCCAGCCCGAAGTATCGCGACCGCGGCCTAAGTAAATCACTTCAAGCAGTTCTCATAACAACGCATTGCTCGCCCCGGCGGAAGGTGCAGTGCTGCGACGAAATCGAACAATTTCCCGTCGCTCGCGGGGCTGCCGCTTTCGATCGCGTAAGTGAACGCTGAACGGATTGCAGCGCGAACAAGCCCGGCGGCTTATTCGCTACATTCTGGCGCGGTGACTACTCGGTCGCCCACCTGAAATCAACCGTGCGCATTTGATTGCCGACGCTGACCGTGCGGGTTTCCGACTTGCTACCCAAAGTCGCCACTATTTTGAAATTTCCCGCGGGTAATTTAGCGAGGAAAAGCGGTCCTTCAGACATGGTGTTGACCAGCGTTTTTCCCGCTGAATTAGCGATCGTGACGTTCACGTCGCTGACGTACTCACCGGATTTAAGTGCGAACAAGAGCTTTAGATTGAAATCTTTGGCGAGCGACTTCAAACGGTCGCTCGACGTATCGCCTACTCCGCCGGACACAAACGATACCCCGTTCTCGCTTTTTACCAGGGCTTCGTCGGCGGCGAGCGCAGCAGGTGTTGCTGCGAGGGTGCCCAGTAGCAAAGCAATCGCTGAGGCCGTAATAAATTTTGATTGTTTCATGATGATTTCCTTTAAGTTTAAATTAGCACGCAATTTTAGACGTTGAAAGCGGATGCTGCGTTCCGCCAGTGAGACGTGGTATGCCGGTGCCTCCACGCCATTGTCGGCGGACTGCACGGCGCGTCTGTTCGGTGGCGAACTTTGTCTGTCGATTCGTGGCGCGGCCGCGCGGGGTTGAGTGCGCCACCGTACAGAAGTGAGCGACTATAACGACGAAACTCGCTGCCTTGGCGGATGGAGATGTCAGAATGAAAACGCACCCCGGTTTCACTGGTCCAATCCTGGCGCTGGCCGCCGTAACGGCATTAGGTATCGCCGGCTGCAACAAGATGCAGGATGCACCCGCCACCCCGTCTGCCAGGACTACGGTAGGCACTGAAATCGACGACAGCATCGTAACTGCGCGCGCTGCGGCAGCCTTACTCGCGGAGCTGTCCGCCAGGAGTTATGGCTTCAAGGTAGAGACGCGAAAGGGCGAAGTGCAATTAAGCGGCTTTGCCGGTACGCAGGCCGATATCGATCGAGCGGTCGAAGTCGTGCGCGCGTTGCCGGGCGTTAAAAAAGTAGAAAACAAGGTGAGTTTAAAGGCCGTCGACACCACGGTTGGAAGCAAAGTCGACGACGGTATCGTCACGGTGCGAATAAAGGCCGCACTTATTTCGGACGCCAGCGTCAAGGGTCTCGACATCGCGGTCGTGACCAGCAATGGCGAGGTTCAATTGAGTGGTTTCGTCGATAGCCAGGGCAAGATCGACCGCGCGGTTGAAGTCGCGCGCGGCGTCGAAGGCGTGCGCACCGTCAGCAATAAAATGAGCGTGAAGAAGTGACGCCATGCCGATAACTGTGAGCATTACCGGTAACAGCGCTGATGAAACGGCAGCACTGGCGGCGGAGCCAGCGGCAGCCGCGATTGAAAGCATTGCGGAAACTGTCGTGGTCGCTGTTAGAAGCCGCGGATCACGCCTGATAATTGCGCTCAGCATTCTGACCACGATTGCGGTAGTTGGCGCACTTTATCTGGGGCGGGCGTTTTTCGTTCCATTGCTGATTGGAATTCTCGCCAGTTATGCGTTGAGCCCGCTTGCCGACTGGCTCGAGCATCGGCGCGTGCCGCGCGCGATCGGAGCGGCGTTGATAATGGCGATGTTGATCGGGAGCATGGCGTGGGTTGCCGTTGCATTGCAAGATCAGACCACCGCGATGATCAAAAAATTGCCCGAAGCCGCGCGCAATCTGCGGCAGAAAATGGCTAATACGCGGCAAACTCAACCGACTGCGTTGCAGAACATGCAGGAGGCGGCAAAAGAAATTCAAAGTGCCGCCGCAGAGGCCGGTGCCGGTGCGGGCACCAGAGCGGTCTCCCGCCCGTCGGTCGCCAGGCCGGTGGAATCGGGCGCCTGGCTCACCGATTACGCGCTCGCGCAAACCGCGCTGCTAATTACTATCGCGGCGCAGGCCCCGATTGTTCTCCTATTGACTTATTTTTTGCTCGCATCCGGGTCGCATTTTCGACGCAAGCTGGTGCAACTCGTCGGGCCTTCGCTCGCGCGCAAGAAAGACGCGGTGCGCATACTCGAAGGCGTCGACTCCCAGGTTCAGCGCTATTTGCTTGCAATGATCATTTCGAACACGCTGGTTGGCGTCTGCACGTGGCTCGCTTTCGCGGCGCTTGGCATGGAGCAGGCGGGCGTGTGGGGCGTCGCCGCCGGCGTGCTCCACTTCATTCCGTATCTTGGCCCGCTGTTGCTCGCAGTGGCGAGCGGAGTGGGCGCGTTTCTGCAATTCGACACGATCATCGATGCGGTGATGGTCTCGGGAGTGTCAATCGTCGTCGCGGGCGTCATCGGAATGCTGTTGATGACCTGGCTGCAAAGCCGGTTCGCCAGCGTGAATGCCGCCGTGCTCTTCATTGCGCTGTTATTTTTTGCGTGGATATGGGGCATGTCGGGGCTACTGCTTGGCGGCCCTCTGGTTGCGATCGCCAAAGTTATTTGCGACCGCGTCGAAACGCTGAAGCCGGTTGGCGAACTGCTTGGAACTTAATTTAATTTCAATTTTATTTTTTTAAGCTCGCCAGTGCACAGACAGCAGCTCAACACGCGCCCCACACTGTCCCCATGCTTACTCGATTCCGACTTATCTGTTTTATGGCACTGGCGTTTTTCTGGACGCTGGCCGTGGCAACCTCCGCATGGCTCGATTTGCCGCGCGCCTCCAATATGCCGCACGATCCCGCTTTTCTAAGCAAACTATCGGTTGAAG
>JANYCE010000371.1 GCA_025360445.1 Betaproteobacteria bacterium | reverse complement strand
GTGGTAAAACTCGCTGTTGGTGTCATGCCACAGCTTGTAATTCGTATCGACGACCGCCTTGTGATAGTGAAAAACCTCGAGCGGCGCCGACATGTTTTCCTTCAGCATGTCGAGCGAACCGCCGATGTATTCGTTTAGCGTGCCTGCGCTGTCGTCGATATTCACCCATACGAACCCGCCAAAGCCGACCTCCGTGTGCACTTCGCGCAAGCCTGTGTCAGCCTTGCAAAAGCGCTTCTGAAATCCCTGCTCCTCACGAGTAATGTCGGTGCAGCTGCCCTTGGTGTCAAACGACCACGCATGAAAAATACACGTAATGCGTTTAGCATTGCCCACGGGATCGTAAAGCAGCGTATTGCCGCGGTGCGGGCATACGTTGTAGAAACTGCGTACCTTCATGTCTTCTCCGCGCACCACGATAAGTGGGGTCCCGCCGGGATGGCTGAACGTGCGGTAATCATATGCGGCCGGCACTTCGGATTCGTGGCAGGCGATGATCCAGCATTTGTTAAAAATCTTTTCCTGCTCCTCGCGGAACAGGTTTTCGTCGGTATAGATCCGGCTGTCGACAAAATGGGAAGGCGGAAATTTGGGCTGCTGATGCCATTCACTGGCGTTTTTGGACATTCGGGCCTCCAATACTAAATAAGGTTCCTGCATCCGGTTCAAAGATGCCGTGCGCGACGTGCTTGTTTGTCCGGCAAGAACGCGCCGAGCGTCTGTCGCTGTGATGTTGCCTCAGCGAATTTAAAATGGACGCATCGGTCGTCACAGAAGAGATGTTGCCGGACGGAAAAGATGCGGGCAAAAATCCCCGGTTGAAAATCTTAACCGCAACCAGCCAGCTACCATGCCTGCACGGTCGATCGCTAAACAATTTGAATTGTTATAGGCATAGCTAGCACGCGGCGGGGTCCGACAAAAATTGCCCTGGCTCTCGTAAAAGCGAGTTGCGTTTCTTCTCGGCGCATGTATTCACGTAATTTTTCAACGCCTCGCCCACCACTCCAGCCAGCATGCCTTGCTGTATGCATTCGGCCTGCGCCATCTCGAAAATCGGATCGCGATCGGCCGCAAGAACCGCCGATCCTGTCATGACCGCGCCGGCAAATATCAAGGTCCCGATCCTGCGGACCGGTTTTGCTTTTGCCGACTGATGTCCGGCCCCGCCTTTTGTCTGGCGATTGATCGAACTCATCATCATTTGCAATTGGTCATGCATCGCACAGCTTGTGTATCGGGGCGGTCGTCGATGATAAAGCCATCGCGATTGGGCATCTGCACCTTCACCAACGAATTCTGATCCATGACCGCTGAATCCGGAATCAGACCGTTAAGATTCAAAATATACGCAGATACAGCGTAAACCTCATTCGCGCTCAATGACTGCGGCTTGTCCATTGGCATCGCGCGATTAATGTAGTCAAACAAAATAGGCGCATACGGATACATGCTTCCCGGAGTCAGTACGCGCGTGTTCGTTTTAAACGAGCCGATGCCGCCGACCATGGTCCCATACACGGGCCCGCCTTTCGCGTCCACGCCGTGACAGACAGTGCATTTCGCCTCATAAACCGTTTTGCCCTCGGCCACCGTGCCGCGCCCGGCAGGCAACCCCACGCCGTCCGGCGTCCGGACGTCGATATTCCAGGGAGCGAGATCTGCCGCGGCGATCGGCTTGCCGAATTTTACGTCAGGCCTGGCCACCGGTTGTTGCGTTTCCTGAGTTGCACACGCCGCAATCGCGAGCAACCCCGTCAAAATGGAGACAACCTTAAGCGATCGCATTTTTCACCTCGCCGTTCGCGTTGACAGACCATGGAAACACGCCGTTATGATGCTGCACGAAACCGACGATAGCGCGCGACTTCTGGATGTCTTGCACCGTCGGCTGAACATACCCGGTGCTGTCGACTGCGCGGCTGGCGATCGTTGCGGGGCCCCCTTTCCAATCCCACCGGTAGCGGAAGCGCGTGAGGGACATATCCATGACGGGCCCCTCAAGCACGGCCCCCTGCCAGTTTTTGCCGCCGTCAAGCGTGACATCCACGGCCTTGATCTTGCCGTTGCCTGACCATGCAAAGCCCTGAATCTCCTGCATACCGGGCGTAATGGTCATGCCCCCGGACGGACGGGTAACTACCGATTTGCACTCCATCTCAAAACTGAACTGGCGCCATTTTCCATCCGGCATCGGATCGGTGTAACGCGCCGTTTCGCCGCGCGTGTGCCATGGCTTATCACCGACTTTGATGCGGCGGAGCCACTTCACGCTCACGTTGCCCTCCCACCCAGGCACGAAGAGGCGCAATGGATAGCCGTTTTCGGGGCGCAGCATTTCGCCGTTCAACGCATACACGAGCAGGCAATCATCCAGCAATTTTTTCATCGGCAGGCTGCGCACATGGCCCGAGCCGTCGCCGCCTTCAAACAGCGCCCAGCTTGCGCCAGGCTCAAGGCCCGCCTCATCGAGCAACCATGCCACCGGAATGCCGGTCCATTGCCCGGCCGAAAGCAGGCCGTGCGTTTGCTGCACCGTAGTCGAGGCGGGCTTAAGCCAGTCGGTCAGTCCGTTGCCGGAGCACTCCATGAAATAAAACTTCGACACCGATGGATAACGCATGAGGTCCGCCATGCTGAACTCCAGCGGTTGACGGACCATGCCGTGTATCACCAGCTTATGCGTGGCAGGATCGATGTCGGGCGTGCCGTTGTGATGGCGCTCGTAGATCAACCCATTGGGCGTCACGGTCCCCAACTGGTCTTGCAGAGGCGTCATGCTCCAGTCAGAAAAATTTTGACGGTTCTTTAAGATGTCGGTGCGGCGGCGCTTGACCTTCGACTCGAATTTCGACGGCATCCCGTAATCGTTCTCAGCTATCGGTTTTCCAAAACCCTTGTTACTTTCCGGCACGTCCAGCGGAGCAGCGCGGGCGAGCCCCATACCACCCGCAAGCGCACCGCCGGCAAGCATTGTGCCGCGACGCAAAAATTGGCGGCGGCCGGAGTCTTCAGTCGGGTCAGTGGCGGCCGGGACAACGGCACGCCGGGCATGCAAGCCGTCGTCAGTCAAAGCGGAATCAACACCGATTTTTTGACGCATAGCACTACCTCCTCAGGTTAGTTTTCAGCAACTTGCCTTATTGTTTATGCTCCGGTTATAGCATTGCCCAACCCATCGTTCAACAGAGTTACTTTTTATATGCAGATAAACAGTCTTTATCCTTGCAATTGCCTGTGCGACAGTCCACTGCGACCCATGTAAAGGCTGCCCGAGCGTCACAAGCTCGACGTGCAGGTTTCCTGTCATCTTGAAGTGGCGAAACACTACTACTACAACCGCCCAAGAAATCAGGAAAGGAACAATCTCCCAAGTCAATGGAAGGACGCGATGAGACATGGCGCCGGCAAACAACGTTGCAAAGGGAAACCAGAATATGAATTGGCAACTTACCATTAGAGCGATAACGAGATAACAAAACCGAGACCAAGGCATTCTAAATAGAAGAGCTATCCCTCCGATTAGCGCAAGTATGTTCAGAAATATTCGCCACAAAATAATTGGATTAGAAATCGACCCCGGTTCGTGGATGACAACAGACGCCCAATGGGACAGTGGAAAAATACCACCAATCGAAATCATGGCGATTACGGTGATAAACCAAGGACGCAATCCGATACGCATATGGAAACCTAACGTATTGTTCTGCGGCGGGCCAGGTCGACGTTTGCATCGGCACGGCGCTGGCGGCCCGTCCGCAGCAACAAAGGGTTCGGCATCATTGCCCGATCATCAGGTGGGTCAAGCCGTTGGGTTGTGCTTCTTTAACCAATTCTGAAGCGCGACATCAACGCGCGTCTGCCAGCCCTCACCGGTGGCGCGAAAACGTTTCACTACGTCTTGCGACAGTCGAATCGTGATGCGCTCCTTAGTTGGAGACTTTTGTGGCCCACGAACCCCGATCTTGCGCCTGAGAGACTCTGGCAAAGCTTTCCGCGCCGGGCGAAATGCGGCTAGATCATTGGCAGTAAGTTCCCTGACCTCGCCTTTGGCGTTAATCAGCGGCTTTTGCTTTGGCATATCGATTCACCTCACGTGCGTTGGCTTTGCGGAAACTGATGATGCGGATCCCTTCCGGCGTCTCGGTAAAACAAAGGACATGCAATCGAACCCCGAGCATGCCTACAGCGATATAGCGTGTTTCACCGTAGTCCTGCCGTTTGTCGACGGAATACAGAGCGCCCTCGAAGTCAAACTCAGTAGCAGATTCGAACGAGAGACCGCGATCGCGAATGTTCCGTTGATTCTTTGCTGGATCATAGGAGATACGCACACCGCACAGTGTACATACAAAAAGGTAGTGGCGCCTGCGCTGCGCTACCCCAGCGACGACTGGAGCCGCGCCTATGAGGCCGAACGTTCGCGCTCAGCGGCGCGCCGCTGGCGGCGCGTCCGCTGCAGCGTGGGCTTGTCCAACAAACGGTTCAGATCGCGGCTCGCTTCGCTCGCGCGATCTAACCTTAGTCGTTAGCAGCTGTGAACGGGGGCCGTGCAACGCCACACGCGGGTTATTTGTAAATGCAGACGTGATCACTCGAGGGATACCCCCCCGGAAGTTGATGTTTAGCATGCGAAGCATCCATCCTTTATAGTGAGCACTCGGCGGACCCAATTTGGCTTTTTACTTACATAAATCCAGAACTAACTGACATATTTCGCCGGGTTCCAGGACCATGCTATAGCTTTCACCGCAGGAGGATAAAATGCCGCCTACTAAATCGAAAACCCAACCCTCGGACAGCAATAGCGGCTCACGGCTCGATCAGGATGCTGCTGAAAGACGCAAGCGAATCGCCAGCATTGCGTATTCACTGGCCGCACGGCGTGGCTTCGCCGGCGACAGCGACGACGCGTTCGAAGACTGGTCTGAAGCAGTGAGGATCGTTGATGAACCTGCAGAGACGGACGCCAGCGACGCAAAACCCGACTCGAAAGTATTGACGCGCGCGATGCGGCGTCTGGCACACCCCGATTAAGCAGTAGAGCGAGTTACTACGGCACTCCTTGGATGCGACGCCGACTTCGCATCCAGGCGCCGGCCCGGCTTATCGCCCTTCCCTTGTATTCTATGCATTACGCGCCGCGCGCCGGAGTCGAACGGTTCGCGATGATGCATCACACAGCGGTTATCCCAAATCAACAGATCGCCGGCGCGCCACCGGTGATGCCAGGTGAGTTGCGGGTGGGTCGCGTGCGCCCATAGCGCTTGGAGAATTAGCTCGGATTCTTCGACGGGAAGGCCGTCGATATAAGCATTCGGCCGGCGCCCCAGGTAAAGCGCGTTATAGCCGGTCTCGGCGTGCGTGCGCACAATCGGGTGGCTGGGTCCCGGCGCATCGCGCACGTCGGTGACTGGTTTAAAGCCTTCACGCAAATCACCAACGCTGTTGTATGTCATATCGTGCTTGATCGTGAGTCCATCAATGCGGCGGCGCAAATCCAGCGGCAACGTATCGAGCGCGTGGTACATATTGGCGAAACCGGTATCGCCGCCCGTCGGCGGCACCTCGAGCGCATACAGCGCGCTGAACGACAGCGGCACCTCTCGATATGAGTTGTCGGAATGCCACACCACTTCCGCATCGCGCAATACGCCGATCGGCTTGCCGTCTTCCATTACGTTGGAGACGACGATCACTTCATCATGGGCACGCGCCTTCTCGTTGCCGGTCTTGGCTAACGGCGCCGAATCGAGTTCACCCAACCGCCGGCCGAACGCCATCAGATCAAGGTCGCTCAAAGTCTGGTCGCGCACGACGATGACGAGATTGGCGAGCCAGGCCGAGCGCAGCGCCCGAACTCCTTCATCGTCGAGGGCCCGGAGATCACCGCACCG
>JANYCE010000233.1 GCA_025360445.1 Betaproteobacteria bacterium | reverse complement strand
CTCAACCTTATTGAGTCATCCCGACCGCTCGACCGTCGTTGTGCCCAATCGAAAAATCGTCGGCGAGATTCTGCACAACTATGGCCAGATCCGGCAATTGAACCTCAAAGTCAGCATCGTGCGCGCCGCCGACCTCGATGCTGCGCTCGCAGCCATCCAGGCGGTAATAAACGCCAATCAGACACTGCTTAAAGACCCCGCGCCGGTGATCGGCGTAACCGAACTTCGCACCGGCGCCATCACGATCACGTTCGCGCCATGGGTAAAAATCGCGGATTACGTCAGCACCGGAGGTGAGATTAATCGCGCGATCGTCGACACGTTTGCGGCGAGCGGCGTGGTATATCCGGCGTCGTCGCTGCAAATTGCGGCCGCCGGGCAGGCCGCAGAGTGAAAAGCTGACGGTTTCGTCAATGAATTGCTATGTGATTTTCGGTCTAAAGATAGTCTGTTAACTCGATATATGACAAATAACAGTCTAATATTAGTCTCTAACCTGCGAGCAGAAAAATTTAAAAAAAGTCTAATATTAGCCTTTAATAGCGATTTTCGACTATTAATAGTCTAATATTAGATGATGAATAGCCACTTGACTGACAAAGAAATAGCGCTCCGGCTCGCGCAAGAGATCCGCGCCTGGCGGGTCGAACCCGCCGGCGCGGCCATGACGCAAGTCGAACTCGCCCGCCGCAGCGGCGTCGGCCTTACCCCGCTTAAGCGATTTGAAAAAACGGGCGGGATCACCCTGAACAACCTCGTCGCGTTACTCCGCGCAATGAATCTGCTCGACCGCCTCGAACAACTGATTCCACAGCCGGACGCGCCGGGGCCCCTCGCATTGCTTAAAGAAGACCGCGCGAAATTGCACCGCCGCCGTGCACCGCGGCGCGCGAAGGCGACGGGCAAGGCGGCGAGAACGCCAAAGAGAGCCGGCCGGCGTGGCTGAGATCCGCGCGGTCGAAGTACGTATATGGGACCAGCGCGTCGGCGCCGTCGCCGCGCTGCGGGGTAAGCCTGGACACTATGAATTCCAATACGATCCGGACTTTGTAAAGTCCGGCGTCGATCTGTCCCCGCTCAAGATGCCGTTTGCGATCAATCGGCGTTACAGTTTTCCCGGTCTCGGCGTGGAGACTTATCACGGCCTGCCGGGCTTGCTCGCCGATTCGATGCCCGACAAGTTCGGCAATGCGCTCATCGACGAATACCTTTCGCGCAGCGGCCTCCGCGTCGAGGCAATCACCACGCTGCAGCGCCTTTTGTATATCGGCCGTCGCGCGATGGGCGCGCTCGAATATGAGCCGGCACTGAAAGATGCCGGCGATCGCAATGTCGCCGCGCCACTCGAGATGGCGCACCTCGTCGAAGATGCAAGGCGCGCATTGCGCGGACGGTCAAGCGGCATTGCGCAAGACATCATTGACGTCGGCAGTTCCGCGGGCGGTGCGCGCGCCAAAGCCGTGATCGGCTGGAACTCGCGTACGAACGAAATTGTGTCGGGACAGTTTGAGCTGTCGCCGGGCTTCGAACACTGGCTGCTCAAGTTCGACGTTGGCGAAAACCGAGCGCTCGGTCATACGGCCGGCTTCGGCCGCATCGAATATGCGCACTACCTGATGGCACGCGACGCCGGCGTCACGATGAGCGCCTGCAGTTTGCTGGAAGAAAACGGCCGCGCGCATTTCATGACCCGGCGCTTCGACCGCGCGGGCAACCGCAAGCTGCATTTGCATTCCCTGTGCGGATTGCAGCATCTCGATTACAACTCGCCATATGTGCACAGCTACGAGCAGTATTTGCGCGCGGCACTCGAACTGAAGCTCGGCGCCGCCGCCCTTAAGCAGGCGTGGTTGCGTTGCGCATTTAATATCGCGAGCGTCAACTGCGACGATCACACCAAAAACCTTGCGTTTATTCGCGAACAGGACGGCGAATGGAGTCTGTCGCCGGCTTTCGACGTGTGCTTCGCGCACAATCCGCGCCCCGAACGATGGACGCGCCAGCATCAAATGTTGGTCAACGGCAAAGCGTGGAATATCACGCGCGCCGATTTGCTCGATCTGGCAGCGAAGTTCAGCGTCAATCAGCCGCAACGCTTGCTCGAGCGCTTGCTCGATGCGGTCGCGCGGTGGCCCAGGTTCGCGCGCGAAGCCGGCGTGCCCGCGCCAACAATCAAGCACATCGCAGCATTGCAGCCCGATTTAAGTTAGCGTGCCGGGACTTTATTCTGGACCGACGAATCCTATGTACGCGCCACAGGCCTCGGCGGGCGATGCCAGCATTGCATGCTCCCCGTTCGCGCGCACGCCGCGCACCAGCGGCGGCAGTCCTTGCGCCTGCATCCAACGTGCTGCGGCGCTCATGCCGGTAGTGCGATACAACGCCTGAAACGGCCCGGGTCCGCGCCGCTCGAGCGCGTCGCTCGCCGGCCCCGCCGCGTATGGCGTGGCAATGCCAAGCCCGGTGGCGCCGAGCTCAAACACCGCCATGTCCGACATGATGACCGTGCCTTTGTGCAGATTCGGCTGCGGCATGCCGAGCACTTTCGCGTAAACCGCAGCGTCGCTTTCCGCATCCGGCGTCACGATGTACGCGCGCTCGAGT
>JANYCE010000222.1 GCA_025360445.1 Betaproteobacteria bacterium | reverse complement strand
CGCGGCCGTCGCGCTCGCCGAAGTCAGAGATCGTTTCGCGAGCCAGGGCGCTTTCGTCTCGCCACTCGCGCCACGTGAGTACACCGAGTTCATCCGCGCCGAAATCAACAAATGGGGCCCGGTCGTAAAAGCATCAGGCGCGACGATCGACTGAACGCGGCTCCATTACCATGGAAGGTTGGCGCGTCCGCGGTAATCGCGCACAAGTAAACTCGGGTTTCCGGAGAGTTTATGAAAAATAAAAGTCAGCGTCGCGCCATCAGCATGCGCATTGCGTTCGGCGTCATGCTGGTGTTGGCTAATCTGGACGCCGCCAATTCACAGCCGCAGGAGCGTGCATTGCGTGCGTTCGAAGTCGTGCGGTCAGTGTTGCAGCATCCGCGTTGCCAGAACTGTCATATCGCGGGCGATTCACCATTCCAGGACGACAAGGAAACACCGCATGAGCAATTTGTCGTGCGCGGGCCAACCGGCCGCGGCGCGATCGCGAATGAATGTTCTTCATGCCATCAGAAAACCAATCTGCCCGCGGCTTACGGCGAGCACGCACCGCCCGGTTCACCCGGCTGGCGCTTGCCGCCGCCGGAAACCAAAATGATTTTCAACGGCGTGAGCGCACGCGAGTTGTGCCGAACGATCAAGAACCGCCGTGCGACGGGCGGCCGCGACCTTGCTTCGATGCTCGCCCATATCCGCAGCAACAAACAAGTCGCCTGGGGCTGGGCGCCCGGCGCCAATCGCGCGACGCCGCCGGTATCGCGCGCCGAGACCGTCTCTGCATTCAAGACGTGGATGGAGGGCGGCGCTCCGTGCCCGCTGTAGCCGCGTAACTCGCGCAGATGTGGGATTGTGGGGAGTAACGCTGACTCCCTCGTCACCCGCAAGTGTGCGCTGCTGGCGCATCTTGAGATCACCAACCGTGCGACCACTAACCATGACTTGTCCGGCCTGACCCGGTCACCAGCGTAGGAATGCTGTAGACCGGCGCTCTGACGTCGCCGTTGACCGAGCCGACCTTTAGCGGCACATGGGTGGCCTTGGCGAAACTGCGCTGCGAAATCCAGCCGCAGCCAAGCGCGGCGGCATAGGGAACAGACTGCGCGATTAGCAAGCCGACCCACAACATCGCTTCGTGATGATGCAGTCCCATGCGCCAGATGATTGCGGCCGCAGCGAGGCTCAGCGCAAATAGGAGCAACGCTTCTTCGCGCACGACGGAAAAAATACCCGGCCTTTTATTGCCACTCGCGCCTTTCATCGTTGGCTGAAATACGCCGTCCTTGCGGGCGAGCCCCTGCCAGATGCCGCGCGCAATCGCATGCGAAAGTCCCATAGCCGCTAACGACGCTCCCATCAGGTCGAGCCAACTGCACGCCACGCGCGAGCGGTAGAGGACAGGTCCGAAAACCGACTTGAGTGCGAAGAATCCGAGCACCGGCAGCAGAAACAAGTTAAGCGGCAGACTAAAGCGCTGCGGATCGGCAATCATTCCCGCGGTCCACGCCAGCGACGCAAATACGAATGCAAGGTGAAGCGCATCGGCGAACCATGAAAACCAGCCGGTCAGGAAATGATAGCGCTGGCCGCCTGACAACCCGCTGGGCGTGACGAGCCAGCTCCAATGGCGTTTTAAAATCTGCATGGCGCCGAACGCCCACCGATAGCGCTGGGCCTTAAACGTTTTGAAGTCGGCGGGCGCCAGTCCCCGGCCACACACGGCATCGACATAGCGCGTTTCATAACCCGCATGCATCAACCGCAGGCCGAGTTCCGCATCCTCGCAAATGCACCACTCAGCCCACCCGCCCTGCATTGCGAGCGCGGTTTTGCGCACGAGAGTCATGGTGCCGTGCTGAATGATCGCATTGCGCTCATTGCGATGGTGCATTCCGATGCGGAAAAATCCATCGAACTCCCAATTGCACATGCGCTGAAACGCGTTCTGTTCGAAGGCGCGATGCGCTTGCGGCGCCTGCACGACAGCGACTTTCGGATCTTCGAAATGACCGGTCAGCGTTTTAAGCCAGCCCGGGTCCACCTCGTAGTCCGCGTCGACGACGCCAATCACTTCGGCGTGCGGGTTGGTGTGTTTGAGCGCGAAGTTGAGCGCGCCCGCTTTAAAGCCCGGCCAGTTGTCGAGATGGTAGAAGCGAAAACGCGCGCCCGCCGCTTGACACCACGCCTCGACCGGACGCCAGGTCGATTCATGCTTGGTATTGTTGTCGATAACCAGCACTTCGAAATTTTCGTAATTTAGCCGCGCCATGCTCTCAAGCGTGAGGATCACCATCGCGGGCGGCTCGTTACAGCAGGGCACGTGAATAGAAACAAGCGGCGCCGCGGTCGCTGCGTTTGGGATTGGCATGTATCGCCGCGACCACTCGCGCCGCCATAACATCTCGGCGAATTCGAAACCGTTAACCAGCAAAACCGCGATCGTGGCGACCATTGCCGGCAGAATCAGGACCAGCGCGCCGATGTCGATCGGCCGCAGATAAAACTCGAACGGAAGCGTCACGAGCCACACCGCAAGCGACGCAGCGCTCTGGATCAAAGCGCAAAAGAAAATCCGTCCCCCCAGGCGCAGCCGCGGGAAGGCGAGCGCAAACCAGAACATGAATGGCACCGCCAGCAATACAGCGGCGAGCGCTTTGCGCGGCCATGCTGCATCGGGTACAACCGGACCCGACAGCGTGAACTTCTGTGTGCGGTCGGCGGCGAACATGCCCCAATAGGCGCCCGCGCTACCTTCACGGTCGGCTTTCCAGGGCTGGTCGAACGCCTCCATCACGTAGTAGTCGAGCTTGCGCTCAGCGGCGCGCGCGAAGAATTCGCGCATGAAACGCACTTGAGCAGCTGGGGAGGCCAGCGCGCCATCGACGCGGTCGCCCTGGCTGGGCCAGCCGACTTCACCGATCACGATTTTTTTGTTCGGATACGCGGCGCGCAGGTCATCGTAGCGGTCGAAGACATAATCGAGCGAATCTTCAATCGTCAAGCCCTCCCAGTACGGCAACAGGTGGACGGTAAGAAATTCTACCTGCTTGGCGAGTTCCGGGTAGCGCAGCCAGATGTGCCACGGTTCTGCAGTCGAGACCGGCACGGACACCCTGCGCTTGACGAACTTTATTTTTTTAATCAGCTCGGCGACGCTGAGATCGCCGCGCAAGATCACCTCATTGCCGACGATCACGCGATTCACATTGCGGTTTTCACGCACTGCTTTAATAAGCGCCGCGATCTCATCTTCGTTGTTCATGGCGCGCGTGTCGAGCCACGCGCCGGCGGCTACGGTCAGGCCATGGTCGGCTGCAAGCCGCGGCACTTCGGCATGGTCAATGGAACTGTAAGTACGTATACGGTTTGTTTGTGCGGCGAGCAAAGCCAGGTCGGCGCTTAACTCGCGTGAGTTCGCAAATATAAGCTTGGTGGGATCCTGATTGCGCTGAAAACCGGAGTAGGCGAACCCGCTGATCCGCTCAGGCGCGTCCTGCAGATCGAGCGGCCGATTAAACCAGCTCCATGACCCTGCAGCAACGACCGCCATGATGGCAGCGATAAACAAAGCGCTAAGCGCGCGCGCGCCTACGGCGTTCACGCCATCTCCTGCATTTGCGGATACACTTTCCTTGCGCGAATTGTTTAACACCCGTAACTCCGATTAAATGCACGGCGCAGGGGAGGTGCGCCGGCTGTCGAGATGGTTTCTGCATGCCGCGCCGAACGTGTCGCGTATTTTCACGTCGCAAAAAAACGACAGCGGAAGATTAGCCTTCGTCGTAGAGGTAAATTAAGCAATGAGGGCTTCTGCCATGGACATTTTAGTGACGTTGCATGTCGGCAACTGACGACATATGAAGACCCGTCAAGTAAACACTACCTGCATGATTTTGCTCGCCAGCGCACTGGGACTTGCCTTGTGGGCTCGCTATGGACTGATCGAATCTATTACGGTTGCGACCCTGTGTAACGCAACTTCCGTACCACTGAGTTGCACGCTGCGAACCATCGTAATCGCAACCACTTCAATGTCTTTGTGGAGTTACCTCGCCATTATAGCCGGCACGCTTGCGGTTTTTATACGCCGGCTAGAAACTTCGATACTGGCCTTGGTGACGGGCGCGGCCGGGCTTGTGCTCTACGGTGGTGCGATTGCCGCGGCGGGCTTCCTTTTGGGATGCATCACCTACGCGCGTCTGATCGTGCTCCCGAGCGCTGCCAGGGAGCGATAACGGAGGCCGCAAATATCAGACATGCAGCACACCATTGCATTGCCTGCGCGTTCTGCCACCCCTCTTGTATCGCGATGCCCATCGAACAAATTGCAACTACCAGCGCGATTGCGCGCTCTTCGGGCTGATACTTAGAGTCCCCGCGGCGCTCGCTTACCAGCGAAAGCAACCCATAACCGCAGGCTGGTACTATAAAAATAGCGACGGGAAATTCGCGGTAACGCGGATCTGCGAACAACAGCAGGCACAGCACCGCCATTCCGAACAGCAATATAAATCGCAATAATCCGAGGGCACGTTCACCCGCGTCGAACTCTGATTCGTTGGTCGTGAACCAGCGCGCCAACGCCGCAACCGGCGCTGGCCGGCTGATCGGTGCACCGCGATGGCACCACGCGGCGAGGCCGCGTGCCGCAAAGAGGGAGGCCAGGCCTGCGGCAATGATGTAAGCACCGCCTACGCCGGCCTCCAACGAATCGCGCGCACCATGCGATACGTCCAGCCCCCCTTGCCACAGGGCGGCCCCGCACGCCGCGCCCGCCAGCATCATTAGGAGCAGGCCGGACACGCCGATGGCCGTGGTGGAAAGCACGGCGAAAAGAATAGCCATGCATGCGGCAGCGATCCAGCCGCGTCGCCACAAGGGGTTCTCGGTCACGGGGCCGGTGCGCGAAAATTTTTCTTCGCCTTGCGCATCGCATACGCCCCAATGGCCGCCGACCGTGCCTTCGAGATGTCGTTTCCATGGCTGGTCGTAGGCCTCGACCAGGTTGAAGTCCAGTGCCCGCTCCTGCGCGACGTGCGCGAACGTGCGCACAAACGTTGCCTGATTGACGAGCGACGGCAACGCGCCTTCGCGCTGACGTCCCGCACTTGGCCAGCCCGTTTCGCCGATCAAAATCCGCCGATCCGGGAATGCGTCGCGTACCCGGTCGAAAACATTCAACACATGGTCGACCGCGCGATCTGCCGCGATCGGTTCGTCTTCCCAATACGGGAGAATGTGCACAGTCACAAAAGTCGTTGCCTGAAGTATTTCCGGATAGCGCAGCCAGAATTCCCATACGTCGGCGTAAGTGATCGGCAACCTGGTTGCCGCCCTGACGCGGCGCAGATAGTGTACTAATTCAGCTGCGGGTTGATCGCGCCGCAGCAGCACTTCGTTGCCAACAATCACCGCGTTGATGACATCGGCGTCCCGCTTAAGCACGGCGATGCCTTGAGTAATCTCGCGCTCGTTGTCCTCAGCATCGGGGCCTATCCACAGCCCCAGCAGGACACGCAGGCCGTGCTTGCGCGCGATTGCCGGCAATTCTGCAAGGCCGCGCCCGACCGAGTACGTTCGCACACAGCGAAACGAACGAGCGATTTGCGCGAGGTCGGCGTCGATTTGCGAACGTCCGATCACCGAAGTTTTCGAGAGCGGACTTTGACCAGGCCGGTGAAACGGCGAATAGGAAACGCACGGAAGCCGATCGGAAGGGGCGTCCACGATATCGATTTGCCGTCCGGCTGCAGCCCAGTGCAGCACGCCTGCGATGGCGCCGGCAAACACGACCGCAAATACAGCGAACCGTTTCATGTGCATAATTCAGCTACTTTGCGGCCGACCGTCATCCGCCCGCAAAGCGCTGGGCAAGG
>JANYCE010000174.1 GCA_025360445.1 Betaproteobacteria bacterium | reverse complement strand
GCCTGACGGCCGGCATGAGTTACCAGGTTGCCGACAATGCCGAAGCTCACCGCTCGTTTACCGCGACCGGCGTCAAACTTTTTATCGTCGACTGAGTGCGATTTCCGGCTCACGATTTCCGCTCACGGCACGGCCGCCGAGTTCATGCGCGACATAATAATGTCTTTGCGTTTTTGTAAGTACGGTGTATCGCTGCCGCGTCCATAGCGGCGTGGACTCGGCACCATCGCTGCGAGCTGCGCTGACTGGTCGGGAGAAAGATTCGCCGCTGCGGTGTTGAAATGATAGCGCGCCGCAGCCTGCGCGCCGAATACGCCATTGCCCCATTCGATAACATTCAGATAAATCTCAAGGATGCGCCGTTTCGACATGACTGTTTCTATCATGACTGTGATCGCCGCCTCCTGCGCTTTTCGCCACCAGGTGCGCTCACCCGACAAGAAAAGATTTTTTGCGAGCTGCTGGCTGATGGTTGAACCGCCCGACACGATTCGGCCTTTTTTTAAGTTTTTTTCGTACGCTTTCTGGATGCCTTCCCAGTCGAACCCCTCATGGTCAAGAAATTTCGCGTCCTCCGCCGAGATAATCGCGCGTTTAAGGCTCACCGCGATTCTGTCGTACGGCATCCACTGATGGTGCAGCATGGCGCCCGGTGTTTTATCGCGAATGCGGTCGAGGCGCGCCTGCATAAACGCCGTGGTGCCCGGTTCGTGGTCGACCCAGTACCAGATGTGGATTAAGAACCAAAACTGAACGAGCGCGAGTGCGGCAATGCCGAGGAGCAAACAGTAACCGACGCCGCGCAATAGCGCCTTCATCGCAACAGTGGCGGCATCAGACGGGTCGATCGTAGATCGAGTGAGCGCATGATGATCTCACTGATCAATTTTCGCTCCCGGATGCGTGTGCCCGCAGGTGTGCGATCACCGGGCGCGCCTCAGGCCGCACGCCGCGCCAGATCCAAAACGCCTCGGCCGCCTGCTCGACCAGCATGCCAAGACCGTCCGCGGTTTGCGCGCCGCGCGTTCGCGCGAAATCCATGAAAGGCGTTGGCCTGCCATAGACCATGTCGTAAGCGAGCGCGCCATCCGCGAAAACACCATCGGGCAATGGCGGCATTTCATCGCGCAACCCCGCTGACGTCGCGTTAATGACAAGATCGAATTGAGCGCCCGCGAGCATGTCATAAGACGTAGCTGACAATTTGATGCCCGACTTTTTAAAGCGAGCAACCAGCTTTATCGCCTTTTCAAGCGTGCGGTTGGCGATCACGACGGATTCGGGATGCGCATCGAGCAGCGGTTGCATGATGCCGCAGGTCGCGCCGCCAGCCCCCATGATCAGCACGCGCATGTCGCGTATCGACAATTGCAGATTTCGCTCAAGGTCGGTTATTAGCCCGGCGCCATCCGTGTTGTGCCCGACGATTTTCCCGTCGCGAAAGTCGAGCGTATTGACCGCTTGGGCGTCGATTGCAGCCGATGTCCACTGATCGCAAAATTTGAATGCGGCAAATTTGAACGGGACAGTCACGTTGACCCCCTTGCCGCCCGCGTCACGAAACTGGGCGACTGTCGAATTGAACGCGTCGAGCGGTGCGAGCAGCTTCCCGTATTCAATTTGCTGGCCGGTCTGACGCGCAAACGCGGCGTGAATTTCCGGCGAGAGGCTGTGGGCAACGGGATTGCCCACGACAGCATAGCGGTCAGTCATAGCCCGCCATTCTAACTGTCACTCTGTGGACAGCTGGTCCGCGCGCGTAAATGTCCAGGTGCGGGTGATGCTCAATATATCGGTATCTTTGGCGATGTCGGCCGGGAACGCCGCATAAGGCGCCGCAAGCTGCACGATGCGCCGCGCGGCGTCGTCGAGAACTTTTTGTCCGGAGGATCGATTGACTTCGATGTTATCGACCGTGCCGTCGGGCTTGATAGAAACCGTCAATTGCAGGCTGCCGTACAGTTTTCGATCCTTCGCCGCTTCTGGATAATTGAGTGTGCCCACGCGCTCAATTTTCTGGCGCCAATCTTCGATATAACGGGCAAAACGAAATTCCTGCGTGCGCGCGCCGAGGAAGCGCCGGCGCGGCCGCTTTTGATATGCATCCCAATCTTTCGAAATCTGCGCCTCGAGCCGCGCAATCTCCAGACTTTTGCGCATGATGTCGGCGGTCGTCGGCGCGGCTTTCGGCTCGGCTTGGGGATCGGGCTGCGCAGCGGCGCTGTCGACTTTGGTCTGCGATTGAACCTGCGTGAGCAGTTTTTGCGCTTCGATTTCGAGTTGCTTGACGCGGCGCGACTCCATTGTGAGTTCAGTGGCCTGCTTTTCACTGCGCGTAACCGGCAACGGGCTCGAAGCGCGGCGGTTAAGGTCGGTATTGCCGCCGCCGTCCAGATTGTGTTGCGCGAGGGCGTCAGCCTGCACCGGGCGGGTGACCGAGCGCGAATTAACCAGCACCACTTCAAGCGTCGGCGCGATGTTGTCGAGCCTGGATAAATCGGGCGGGCGGAAGGTCAGGCCGAACAATACAATGGCATGCAGCACCAACGACGCGCCGACGGCGTATTGAAAGCGGGACACGGCGTCCATCTCGAGCATAGTGCGCTTATAGGTAGCAAATTTCGCAGCGAACGGCAGATCCGAGAGGATCAAGCTTTTCCACGTCGGCATCAATCGGATCGAGCTCGTGATGCTCATAATTCATTCTACGCAATTATAACAAAGACGGTAACAAATACTATATGTGACAAGTATTTGCAATTCATTTCTAACGTTGATTATAGTTGGAGCGCCGACCTTGCTGTAAATGTTAGCAGTCACTTACTCGAGGCACCTCGATTTCTGCGTGTAACGTTAATTCCCAGGGGTCAACGCGTGAAATCGCCAGCCGGACGCCGTCCCCGGGTCTCCCATCGATCAGCGACGGGACGCGCAATACCAGCGGTAAGCGATCGCACCGAACGAGCGTATCGCGCAACACGGTCGCGGCAAGCATGCCGACATTTTCCTGCTCGATCCAGCGCAGGCACCAATAGCGTTCCATATTGCGCTGGAATTCCGCATACGCGTCGTAGGCCAACTCGAACTCGCGCAATGCAGCGAGCAGGTTTTCATCGCCGGCATGGTATGGCGCCGGTTCCCCGGCAAACAAAGCGAGCAATTGACGCTGGTTAATCAAATCCACATAGCGGCGCAATGGCGAACTCGCCCACGCGTACTGCGCAACCCCTAGGCCATCGTGACGTGAAGCGACCGTCGTCATCCTGGCAACTCCGCCGCTCTGGCCGCGATAAATCGCCACATAATTGGCGCGCGCTAACTGGCCGCCCCATTCAGCGTTCGCGTAAATCATCAGTTCAGACACGACCTTGTCGACGGGCGAGCCACGCTTGCGCTCGACGATGCGCACCTGCCCCCCGTCGACGTAAAAATTGTATTCCACGCGCTGCATTTCGCCTGCGCTATCGGCTTTACCGCGCGCGACTTGCAAGTGCTGCGCGAAACGCCATAAAAACTTAAGCTCGGCGCCAAATTCGTGCGCGACAACGCCAGCCGCCAGCGCTTCGGGGTTGAACACCGCCTCGAGCGCGCCAATTCGCAAATTCGCCGCGATTGGCACGAGCTCGCAGCGGCTTCGGCTATTTACTACGGCGCCATCCGGTCCGACCTCGGCATAAAGCGATAACGCACAGCGCTCGCCGTCCGCCGCCAGCGTAAATGCATCGATCGCAGCATCAGGCAGCATGGTAATTTTGCGGCCGGGAAAATACACCGTCGACAGCCGCTCGCGCGCGATGGCTTCGATCGACGAATCGCGGGCGATGCCGAGCGCGGGCACTGCTATATGAATGCCGACCTCGGTATTGCCGTTGACCAGCGGCGTCACTGAAAACGCATCATCTATTTCGGTCGTCGTTTCGTCGTCGATGCTAAAAGCGCGCACGTTGGCGCGCGGTAGAGTCGACGGCAAAGTAACCGGCGGCATTTCAGCGAATTCAGCGCCGCGCGGATAATACTCAAACAAGAAGCGGCCCAAATGATAATCATGCGGGGTGACGAGCGCGCCGCAATTGCCCATTACACGCGCCGGCGACAGCTTCAATTGCTCGCACGCCGCCTCAAGCGCTTTCCATTCGAGCGTGTTCTTGTCCGGCGCATAGAGCAGCTTTGAGATCAGCGGCTGCATCTCGGGCGGCAGGCGGCCCGCGATTAATTCGCCGGCCCACCGTTGTTTTTGCTCCGCCTGCAAACGCTTCTTTTCGACGCTTGCGAGCGCGGACTTTAGGGCTTCGGTTGGGGCGGCCTTGTAGCGACCTTTGCCTTTTTTATAAAAGTACATTGGCGCGGCGTGCAACTTGAACAGAAGCCCGGCGGACTCGAGCGCGTTTGGCGTATGGCCGAAATATTCGCGGCCGAGCGTTTCGAACGAAAATTCATCGGCGCCGCAGCATTCCCATAAAAAATCGGCGTCGACGTCGATTGCCACGCGTTGCGCCGCATCGATAAACGCGTTCAACGCGGGCTGGTCGAAACGCAGCAGCACCGAAGACGCCTTGATCTTGCTGCGCTTGCCGTGAGGCGCTTCAACCTGCAGCGACGCGTCATTGTCGGCCATAATCGCGCCAACCTTGAACGTGCCTTCTTCTTCGTAAAAAACGTTCATGCGGGGAACAGGGAATGCGGCGCGGAGCGCGGGTTTAAACTAGGGGAAAGGCGGGCTAGGGAACGAGGCGCGGATTATAGCCTAACGCTCATCCCTGGCCGGGAACGCTTGCGAACTCAAGCACGGCGTCGACATGCGCGGCAAAGTCGCTGAAACCGTGATCACCGCCTTCGATCACGAGTTGGCGTGCGCCGCGGTATTTTTCCACCGCGTGGCGGCAGTCGAGCACTTCATCGCCGGTTTCCACCATGAGAAAATATCGCACCGGATCGATCGCACCGACTTCCAGCGCGCGTAACTCGTCGACGTGCTGCGCGGTGAAATCGTACTCTTCACCAGTGTGAAAATTTTTCTGGCGCCCGACCTGGCCTGCCAGCAATTCATATGGCCGCACCGCAGGATTGACGAGCACTGCGCGCATCGCGAAGCGCTCGGCAAGCCACGTCGCATAAAACCCGCCAAGCGAGCTGCCGACCAGCACAGCTTGCGGACGCGCCCGTGCAATCGCCTCGAGCATTTTCGCGGCCGCGGCAGGCGAGTGCGGCAATGCGGGTGCAAAGAAGTCTTGCGCGCGTCCCGCTGCCGCCAGCCACTCGTGCAACACTTGCGCCTTGGACGAAGCCGGCGAACTGTTAAAGCCGTGAATATAAATGAGCGCCGGCGCGATCGTTAACATGCGCGGCTCAGGCGCTCAGTTGGCGCGCGAGGTCAAGCAACATCGTATCGTTACCGCGCGCCGCAATAAGCGACAGCCCGAGCGGACAGCCATCGAACTTCGCGAGCGGCAAACTGATCTGCGGCAGGCGCGCGAGGCCAGCGATACATAAGAGGCTCATTGCGCGGCTGCGAAAATCGTCAAGGTCCGCCGCAGGCGTATTGATGCGGGGCGCGATCGTGTGCACGGACGGCAGCACGAGCACCGCGTTGCCGGAGAGCAAGTCGGCCATCCGTGCGGCAATGTCTTCGCGTTGCGATTTAAGCGGCGCGATTTCGTCTGCCGTCAGCGTCGCCGCCCACTCGAAGCGCTCGCGCACGCCAGGGCCGAATTGCGGCTTGACGCGTCGAATCCATGCGCCGTGCTGCGCCCACGCTTCCGCGCCCTGCAACTTGCGAAAAACCTGAAACCACCCGGGCAGACTTTCGCTCGCTACGGTGACGTTGCGCGGCGCGCCAAGTAGCGAAGTCACGCGCGCCAGCGCTGCCTCGAACGCGGGCTTCACTGCAGCGTCGACGAGTGCAAACGCGTCGTCCGCATATAACAAGGTGCCGGGTTTGGCTGCCGGCTTCTGGTCTTGCAATAAAACGCGGCCCACGCGCTCAAGCAATGGCGCATCGCGCGCAAACCAGCCGGCCACATCGAAGCTCGCCGCGAGCGCGCAGGCGCCGTCCATCGGCAGGCGCCCGTGCGTCGGACGCAGGCCGTAAATTCCGCAAAAACTCGCGGGCGCGCGGACTGAACCACCGGTGTCGGACCCTAAAGCAAAATCGACGAGGCCCGCCGCCACCGCTGCCGCGGAGCCGCTCGACGACCCGCCGGGGATACGACCCGGCGCATTGACGTTGACCGGCGTGCCGTAATGCGGATTTTCACCATTGAGGCTGTAGGCCATTTCGTCGGTGTGCGTCTTGCCGGCGACGTGCGCGCCGGCATCGAGCAACCGTTGCACCACCGGCGCAGTAATTGAAGCAGGCGTATGCGTTGCAAGCCAGTCGGGAGAGCCGAAGCCGGTTGCATGTCCGGCGATATCGTAAATATCCTTGATACCGCACAGCAAGCCTGCGAGCGGACCGCGCGATGCGCCGGCCGCTTCGACGTGCGGGTGACGGCAGAAGGCGCCGATAGTGTCGCGTTCGAGAATATTTTGCATGCGCGCATTGTAGCGCCCGGCACGAGGACAAGACGCGCTGTGCTAACATTTCCTTCCCGCTTTGTATTGACACGGCGCCGACCTATGGAATCCGAAACCGAACAACTGATTGCTTATGTCGAGCACAACATCGAGCGCACGCTTGCCGATTGCACGACGTGCGGAAAATGTTTCGACGCGTGCCCGATGACCGAATATTCCGCCGCGTTGAACGGCAAGGCCGGCACCGCAGTTGTCGCGGGCATCCGCGGCATTCTCGCCGGCGATGGCGGCACTCACGAGGCGCTCGAATGGACGCGGGTATGCACCCAATCCGCGCGTTGCATCCCGGCCTGTCCTGAAAATATGAACCCGATGCTGATGATGCGGCTCTCGCGCATTACGGCGCTCGGCTCGACCGGCGGTCCGGCATTATTGCCCGATGGCAAGCGCGATCCCAATTTTTTTCGCCGCATCAACGCATTTTCAGCACTGCAATTTTCAGCCGCCGAAATCGCGGCGTGGCAGCGCTAATGGAAACAATGCGCGAGCGCGTCATATTTTGGTACGGCTGCAACGCCGTGCGGCACGGCGACATCGTCCACAGCGCGATTGCGCTTCTGCGCGCGGTTGGCGTCGACCCGGATCCGGCCGGTGGCCCCGCATACTGCTGCGGCACGTCGAAAGACGGCAATCTCGCCGCGGCGGCGGGCATGGCCGCACGCACGGTCGAAAAATTTAACGCGGCGGGCCGCGCCACGGTCGTCACGTGGTGTCCATCGTGCCATCGCCATGCAGGCACTTTTATGACCGGCGTTAACACCGCCAAATTCGGCGTCTCGCACATTACCGAGATATTGCACGCGCGCCGTCATGTGCTCGCACCGCTGCTCACACATCGGCTCGAGCGCCGGGTCGTTTTGCATACGCACAGCGGTTTTCATGAGGTCGATGCCTATCCGTTGATCGCCGATCTGCTGCGCCTGATTCCGGGCCTCGATTTGATCGTCACCGATTACGCAGCGCCCGGCCATATGTGTTCGGCAGTCTCCGCGATACCTGCGGCATTGAAGGATGTTGTGCGCCGGTCGGCCGACTTGTGCGCGACGCACGATAGCGACACGCTCGTCACCGCGTTCCACTCGTGCCAGCGCCTCTTGTGCGGATTAGCCACGACCGACGGCATCAGGGTCGTCAATTATGTAAATCTGCTCGTCGAAGCGATGGGCATGGCGCCGCCCGCCGACGAATACGCTGATTGGAAAAACGCCGGTTCTGAAGAGGCGGTGCGCGCAAAAATCGGCGAAGAACGCATTGCCAGAATCGGCGCTGATTTTTTTGCGAAGCAAGTGCTGCCTGAACTGCGCAAGCTGCCCGAAAAGTAAGCGCGGCTGCTTCTCCTCCAAACATGAGCATCAATTCGTCCTGGGCCGCGCGCGGCATCATGGTTGTCGCGCCGCACGCGCTTGCAGCGCAATCGGGGCTGGCCGGTCTTGCGCGATGGCGGCAACGCACTCGAGGCCATGGTGGCTACGGCAGCGACCATCTCAGTCGTGTATCCGCATATGAACGGCATCGGCGGTGACAGCTTCTGGTTGATTCACGAACCGGTCAAACAGGTATTTACGATCGATGCCTGCGGGCGCGCTGCCAGGCTCGCTAACGTAGACTTTTATCGCGCGCATAAGATCGAAGCAATTCCGGTACGCGGAGCGCGTACCGCTCGCGCGCTTGCTTGACGACGCGACGCATTATGCCGAGCGCGGCATCGTCGTAACCAGGAGTCAAGCGGCGAGTACCGCCGCAAAACTCGCTGAACTTAAAGATGTACCGGGCTTTGCCACGCGCTTTCTCGTCGACGGCCAGGCGCCGGCTGCCGGTTCGCTGATGCGCCAGTCCGCGCTCGCTGCAACACTCTCGGCACGCTCTACAACATGACGCCGCCGACGCAGGGAACGCTGTCATTGATGATCCTGGGCATTCTCGATCGTCTGCAATTGGATCGCGTCGATCCGGCGAGCGCCGATTACGTTCATCTCTGCGTCGCAACAACGAAGCAGGCCTTTCGTGTGCGTGACCGCTACATCACGGACCCAGCCTACATGACGGGCGATCCGCAACGATTGCTCGGCGCGGCGGGTTTTTAAAAACCAATTTGCGTCGCTCAATCCGCAGGGCGCCGGTGCGCCGTGATCGTGAATAACGCAGCCCAAATGTTGGACAGCGCACATACGCAGCCGGGTCATCTCCGGTAAAAAGACAGCGTGGACGCAAACATCAATTTCGATCATTTCGATGAGGTGTCCGCGCCAAGCGCAGCTCCCGCCCATCTCGGTTCTCTCCGCTGCGCTTGGCCGTCGTGGCAAATCATAATTGGAGCTGCGACTTAAAAGGGAGCGCGCATGACAGACAAGGTGGATTGGCAGACGCTCGCGAAGGCTTTGCGCGAATTGCATCGAACGCTGGTCGAGACCGCGCGCCTTGAGTACGAGCGTGCGCATCTCGTTGCGCCAGGTCCGGGTGAGTTATTGCAACTGCTAACGACCAACCCGGAGTTCGAATGGCTGCACGGTTTATCTGGACTGATGGTTGACCTCGACCTCGTACGCGATGCGGCACCCGCCGAACAGGCCGGCATCACGATGTCGGTGCGCGCCGCGGTCGAGCATCTGCTGTCGAACGCGCAAGACTCCGCCGGACTTTTTGCGCAGCGTTACTGGCCGTACGTTCACAGCGAGCCAAACGTCGCGATGGCGCATGCCGCCGTCAAGCTGGCCGTAAGCACCTGGCCACCGGCGCAGCTCGACACCTCCACCCTCCTGCAGGAACGCCACCGGCTCGCGGAAAAAGCACGCCACCTGGCGAAACGCAAATAGCGTTGTTTGCCGCACCTCGCGGCGTATGCTAGTTTGCGACTTGTAACCGCGCTCGATTTCATAGTCATCTTTCAGCAGACCCGCCTGTAGTCAACGACGGCGCAAATAAGCGCTGCTTGACGTTGTGTTTCCACGGCCGACGGCGCGGACGCCGCGAGATTTTTCAACCGCCACGCAGGATGCAATGCTCACTCAGGTCGGCAAATACGAAATTAAAAATGTGCTGGGCAAAGGTGCGTCGGCCACTGTCTATCGCGCGATCGACACATTTACCAACGCGGAAGTCGCTCTCAAAATAATCGATCCGGAAACGCTCAGGGATCCAGTCCAGGGCCGCATCATCCGCACGCAGTTCTTGAACGAAGCATCGCTCGCCGGCCGCCTTAATCATCCTCATATTGCAGCCATTCTCGATGCCGTCGTCGGTCAGGACAGCGGCTATATCGCAATTGAATATGTGCCCGGCGGCGATCTTTCTCAACGCAACAAGCCGGGCTCTTTGTTTTCAATCGAGGATGCAATTCAGGTTGCCTTTAAATGTTGCGGCGCGCTCGACTATGCTTTCCGACAGGGCGTCGTGCATCGCGACATCAAGCCGGCCAACATCATGGTGGTCAGGAACACCGACGTCAAAATCATGGATTTCGGCGCCGCCTTTCTGCGCCGCAGCGATATTACGAGTCTCATGAACGTCGGTTCGCCGGCGTACATGTCACCGGAACAGATTTCCGGCGCAACG
>JANYCE010000173.1 GCA_025360445.1 Betaproteobacteria bacterium | reverse complement strand
GGTGAAAAAGTTGCAGGCGCGCGGTCTCAGGCTGCTGTTCTCCGTCGCGTGGCCGGGCCAGGGCATCTACACCAAGAATGCGCTCAAATCAGTGGCCGATCTAAAAGGCACCAAGTTCCGCACCTACAGCCCGCAGACCGCGCGGCTTGCGGAGTTGCTCGGTGCAAGTGCGACTGTGATCCAGGTGCCCGAAGTGCCGCAGGCATTTGCCACCGGCACCATCAGCGCGATGATTACCTCATCGGCGACCGGCACGTCGACCAAGGCCTGGGAATTCGTGAAGAACTATTACCTGACCAACGCGTTCCATCCGAAAAACGTGGTGGTCGTAAACGAGCGCGCGTTTCAGCAACTGCCGGACAATGTCAAAAAAGCGGTGCTTGCCGCCGCCGCTGAAGCGGAAACACGCGGCTGGGAGTTTTCCAAGCAACGCGAGCAAAGTGCCAACAAAGAACTCGCGGCCAACGGCATGACCTTGCATCAACCGGATGCCGCGATGAAGGCCGCCTACAATAAAGTCGGCGAGACGATGCTGGCCGAGTGGCAAAAATCCGCCGGCGCCGACGGCGACGCCATTATCAAAGCCTATCGCGGCAAATGAGCGGTGCAGGGGCGAGCGATCAGCCCCTGTTTTGGTTTGACGCACGCGCTGTCTGATGCGGCGCGCCCTCGACCTCCTATATAACGCAAGCGGCGCATTCGCCGCGGTGTGCCTTGCGGCCATTTGTGTCGTCATGCTGGGTCAGGCGCTTGGCCGCGAAATCGGATTTCTCGTGCGCGGCGCCGACGACATCACTGCCTGGCTGTGCGCCGCAGCCTCATTCTTCGCCCTCGGTCATACCTTTCGAAAAGGCGAACTGGTGCGCATGGGTCTGTGCATCGACATGCTCGGGCCGCGCGCGCGCCGGTGGGCCGAACTGCTGGCCTTGTCAATCACCGCGGTTTTTGTGGGTTACATGACGTGGGCCGCAGTTTCGTTTGTTTACGACAGCTGGAAATTTAACGAAGTCGCGCAGGGGCTGATTAAGATCCCGATCTGGATTCCGCAGCTGAGCTTCGCATTTGGCGTACTGATTTTATTTATCGCCGTCGTCGATGAACTCATCGCAGTGCTGCAATTCCGCAAGCCTGCTTACCAGATTGCCGAAGACGAGCGCCGGGCGCGCGGCGACTTTTCCGAGAGCGTATGAGCACGCTCACGATCGCTTCAATTCTGCTCGCGCTGCTGCTGGCGCTACTCGTGTGCGGCGTGTGGATCTCGGTGGCCCTTGCGGCGGTTGCCTGGTTCGGCCTCGAATTTTTCACGAGTACACCGCCCGCCGTGAATTTGTTTCAGTCGTTCTGGGGTTCGAGCGCGAACTGGACCATTGCGGCGCTGCCGCTGTTCATATGGATGGGCGAAATTCTGTTTCGCACCAAGTTGTCCGAGGAAATGTTCGAAGGCTTGGCACCCTGGCTCAATTGGCTGCCGGGCCGGCTTATGCACGTCAACATACTAGCCTGCGGCATTTTCGGTACGGTATCAGGGTCGTCAGCCGCCACCTGCGCAACGATCGCCAAGGTTGCGCTGCCGGAACTGATCAAGCGCGGCTACGACGAAAAGACGGCACTCGGATCGCTATGCGGCGCGGGCACGCTCGGTATTCTGTTGCCGCCGTCGATTATCATGGTTGTCTATGCAGTAGCCGCCGAGGTCTCCATCCTCAAGGTTTTTCTCGCCGGCTTTTTGCCCGGCTTTTTACTGATGGCGCTGTTCTCGGGCTACATCATCATCTGGGCGCTGCTCAATCCGGAAAAAACGCCGCGCGCGGAAACCCGGCTGTCGTTCAAAGAGAAGCTGTATCGCAGCCGCCTGTTGATTCCATGCATGGCGCTGATCGTGTTCATCGTGTGGGTGATGGCCGCCGGCTGGGCGACGGCGACTGAATCAGCCGCATATGGAGTGCTCGGTGCGCTGGCAATCGCAGCGTGGTCGGGCGGCCTCACTCGCGACACATTCTGGCAAAGCCTGATGGGTGCGACACGGCTTTCTTGCATGATCATGTTCATACTGGCCGGCGCCAGCTTTTTGACGTCGTGCATGGCGTTCACTGGTGTGCCGCGCGCTCTCGCCGAATGGGTCGGCGCGATGAATCCAAATCCCTATGCATTGATCGCAATACTCGCCGTCATCTACATCATTCTTGGCACTGCGCTCGATGGTGTGTCGATGATCGTGCTCACGACGTCGATTGTGATTCCGATGGTCGTGGCAGCGGGCTTCGATCTCATCTGGTTTGGTATTTTTATCGTGCTGCTGGTGGAAATTGCCGAACTGACCCCGCCGCTCGGATTTAATATGTTTGTGTTGCAGACTATGAGCGGGCGCGACAGTAATTACGTCGCGTATGCGTCGCTACCGTTTTTCGCACTGCTGGTTTTTGCGATCGTGCTGATCACAATATTTCCGGCAATTGTTACGTGGCTGCCCGATGTGGTGATGGCGAAACAATAAGCGCGGTTTTTCAACTCCAGGAAGCACTGGTCAAGTCCTGATCGGGCATTCGTGCACCACACTCGACCGCGCTTAGCTAAAAAACTGACGACAAGGAAATTACGCGATGACAATTCCACAGATATTTTTGCTCCCGCGACGTGCGGCCCTCCGTGCGTTTGCCGCGCTCACCGTAGCGCTGGTGATCGTCGGATGCGCCGGCGCACCGGCCGATGCACCGCAGGCGCAGACGCAGCTATCGGCACCGAAAAATATCATCATCCTGTTTGCCGACGGCGTTGCCTCGGCGCAATGGGAATACGGACGTTATTCAAGCATGGTGCTGCGCCAACAGGGGTTCGTCACTACCGACATTGTTTTCAAGCAAGGCACGCTCGGCTTGGCGAGCACTACGCCGGTCGGCGCGTTTGTCACCGATTCAGCGGCCGCGGGTACGGCGATGTCGACCGGCGTCAAAGTCGTCAACGGCGCGGTAGCCATGACGGCCGACGGCAGGCCTCTGACTACGGCAATGGAAGTCGCCAAAGCGAGTGGCAAGCGGATCGGCCTGGTTACGACGGCGACCGTCTATGACGCGACCCCGGCGGCATTCAGCATTCATGCGAAATCGCGTACAGAATCACAAAACCTCGTCGATCAATATTTGGCGCTCGAACCTGACGTATTGCTCGGCGGCGGCGCCGATTATTTTCTGCCCGCGTCAGCGGCGGGGGGCAAGCGTAAAGACGGCAAGGATATGATCGCAGCATTTCGCGCGAAGGGTTGGCAGGTTGCGCGCAATAGCGCGGAACTGCGCGCCGCGACCGGTTCACGACTGCTCGGACTGTTTTCGGACGACGACATGGATCTCGAAATCGATCGCGATCCTGTGCAAGAGCCGACTACCGCTGACATGGCCACTGCCGCGTTGAAAGCGCTTACGCAAAATAATGCAAAAGGATTCGTATTGCTGGTTGAAAATGAGAACACCGACACTGCGGGCCATGCGAACGATGCGGCGGCACTGATGCGCGCGTTATGGGCGTTCGATGATGCGGTCAAAGTCGCGCTCGATTACCAGCGCGCTTTTCCGGACACTCTGATTCTCATTACAGGCGATCATGAAACCGGCGGCTTCTCGCCGACCTACGCGCAAAAAGATCTCAGCTCGCTATCGAGCAGCAACCGGTTTACCGTCGGGGACGAACATCTGAAGATGCTCTCGCGCATCACCATGTCGCTTAACAAAGTAAAGGAAAAGCTCGGCGCCAAGCCGGCGGGTGCAGCGCTCGATGACCTCGTGACAAAGCATTTTCCGGGCTTCACGCTCGACCAGGACTTGCGCACGCTGATTCTGAACAATCAGCCGCTTGAGCGTAACGCGGTATATCTGCCGCAAAACACGCTCGCGCGCATGGTCGCCCGGCAGGCGGGCTTTTATTGGGGCACGAGCGGACATACTCCGCAGCCGGTCGTTATTGGCGCAATGGGCCCTGGCGCGCAGCTTTTTCACGGCTGGCAGGACAATACGGATTTCGGCCAAAAACTGCACCGCGTGATTTTGGGACGGTAGGCAGCGCACGTCTACGCGTCAATCAAGATACGTAGATGACAGGCAAGTTCATGCCTGCAATTGACGCCGTCGAAAATGTGGACATTCCTTAGCGCAAATGGCCACCGATCAACAATCGCGTGGCCTTCGCCATACTGTCGCGAGCCAGGGCTGCTGTTCGCGCGGCAAACCAGCGGGCCGGTAATACTGCATGAGTTCGGCGAATCCCGCCGCTGTCACATAGCGGCGCCAGGTGTCGGCATCGTGATAGGCGCCGAAACGCCCGCGGTTCCAGCCTTCTTCATTGTGCCCGTGTGGATTGGATGCGAACAAGACACCGCCCGGTTTTAAGGTCGCGTACAGTTCGCGCAGCACGCGGGGCAGTTCGCCGCCTGGCACGTGAAATAGCGAAGCGTTCGCATACACGCCATCGAAATGCTGAGCCGGCAGATCAAGCGCCAAAAAATCCTGCTGCCAGACTTCGCAGCCACTATCAGCGCGCGCCATTTGCGCGAATTGTGCTGAACCGTCCAGCCCGATGGGCGTATGGCCGAGGCGTTTGAACGTTTGCAGGTCGCGGCCCGGTCCGCAACCAAAATCGAGCAACGTAAAAGGCGGCGTTGCTTCAATATGCTGCAACAACGCCGCAATATTCTGGCTGACATCATGGTCGCGGGTGCCTTCGCGAAAACCCTCGGCGCGCTGGTTGTAGTACTCAAGAGTCGCGCTGGAGACGGCGGAAGAATCGTGCGTGTCGGAGGGTTGTTCCATGCTGTTTGGTGTCGGTTACTCAGTCGGATTACGTTGATGCAATTATGCCTTGTTCGATAGATCATGCGAATGTTGTGCGCGCGCGAGCAGGCGTAGAGGTAACAAAGGAGTTCAACTACATCGGTAACACTTTGGATTTTTCCGGGGAGGCAGCCCCGGGGCTGCCTCCCGGAGATAATGAAACAGCCCCGAGTCTGCCACCCGGAAGATTCTCACGCGCCGTAACGACTATTGAAACTTGTTCAGTGTTTCCCTAGATCAGGTATGACGCGAAGATTGCCAACGCGGCACCGCACGTCCAAACTTCGCGTCATGCCAAAACAAAGTCAATGCCAGCGTGCATGTGCCGATCATGTCCGCAGCCATCGTAATTCGACTGCGGTTGCTGCAACAGTGAGCCTGGGGGCGTAACTTATGGCGGATGCTCTGCTCGTTCTGAACGCCGGCTCATCGAGTATTAAATTTTCCGTATTTTTAAACGGTGACGCGCCGGCGCTGTCAATGCACGGGCAAGTCGAGGCGCTCTACACGGCGGCGAAATTTAAGGCGACCGACGCCGCGGGCAGAATCATTAGCACCCATGAGTGGGATGCGCAGCCGGGGCATGACGGCGCGCTCGAATATATAATTAGATTTGTGCACAGCCAGTGCGCTAACCATCCATTGGCTGCGGTAGGGCACCGGGTGGTGCACGGCGGCGTTGATTATTCAGAACCCGCACTTGTAACGCCCGCCGTGCTGCTCGACCTGGAAAAGTTAATCCCTCTCGCGCCGCTGCATCAGCCGCACAACATAGCGCCTATCCGCCTCATTGGCGAACGCATGCCAAAGCTGCCCCAGGTTGCGTGCTTCGATACAGCTTTCCATCATGGGCAACCGGCGGTGGCCCAGGCATTTGCGCTGCCCCCGGCTATTACAGACCGGGGCGTGCGGCGCTACGGTTTTCACGGACTCTCGTATGAATACATAGCTAGCGTGCTGCCTGCCTATGACCCCACAGCGGCGGCGGGACGGGTCATTGTGGCGCACCTGGGAAATGGCACTTCAATGTGCGCCATGCGCGCGGGCCGCAGCGTGGCGAGCACGATGGGCTTTACCCCGCTTGACGGGTTGCCGATGGGCACGCGCTGCGGCGCGCTCGATCCCGGTGTCGTGCTTTATCTGATGGACGAATTGAAGATGGACGTGCGGACCATCGAGAAACTGCTATACGAGGAGTCGGGCTTGCTTGGCGTTTCGGGTATTGCGGGCGACATGCGCGAGCTGCTTGCGAGCGAAGATCCTCGCGCGAAACTCGCGATCGATTTGTTTATATACCGGATCAGCCGCGAACTCGGTTCGCTGGCCGCGGCATTGGGCGGCCTGGACGCCCTCGTTTTTACCGGCGGCATAGGAGAGCATGCAGCGGTGATTCGTGAACGCGTGTGTCGCGATGCCGGGTGGCTCGGCATCGAACTGGATATCGCGGCCAACAACGCAGCAATGGCTCGTATCAGCGCCTCGGCAAGCCGCGTCCAGGCATGGGTAATCCCGACCAACGAAGAGCAGATGATTGCGCGTCATACGCGACGTTTGATTGGCGCTGCGGGTTCGCACACATGATTTGCGGAAGTGAAGATTGGATAAGCACAATGCATGCGGCCTTAGAACGTGTGCGGCGTGCGGTTGTCACAGGCTGACGATCAATCTTCTCGTAACGCAGGCGCCTGGCTTGCGTCGCGAACGATTGCAGGCGGAACGCCCGCGCTCGCAGGATAGTCCGCGCGATCCACTCCTGAATGTGACGGGAAGGAGGGGCTTCCAGTAGACTGACGCACTGAAAACTATTCGCGATCACGCGCAAAGGCAGAACATCCTATGACCGTTCCGATTAGGGAACTCCCGCGCATTGTGCTGGCTGTGCTGTTCATGGGCATCATGATCGTTGCCAGCGTATGGATCATGCAGCCATTTTTGCCCTCGCTGATCTGGTCAACACTCGTCGTCGTTTCAACGTGGCCGATGATGCTGGCAGTGCAGAGACGGCTGTGGGGAAAACGCAGCCTCGCAGTGATTGTGATGACGACCGCGCTGCTCGTGATGGTCATCATGCCGATAGCACTTGCAGTTCTGACAATAATCGAGCACGCCGACGAAGTATCGGATCGAATAACCGCCACGGCACGCGCGGGCCTCCCGCCGCCGCCCGCGTGGATAAGTAGTTTGCCGATGGTCGGGAGCCGAATTGCGACCGAGTGGCAAAGCGTCGCCGCGCTCAATACCGATGAACTGCAGTCGCGCATCGCACCGTACGCGAAGGATGCGGCACGCTGGACGTTGAGCAAGGCTGGCGGACTGGCCGCGTTCTTTCTGCATTTGATGCTGACGGTCGTGACTTCCGCTTTGCTTTACGCTAACGGCGAGGCCGCAGCCAGCGGCCTGCGCGCATTCGCGCGGCGGCTCGCCGGCCAGCGCGGCGACAAATCGATCACGCTGGGCGGGCAGGCGATACGTGCAGTCGCATTGGGTGTTGTCGTGACGGCGCTGGTCCAGGCCCTACTAGGCGGCATTGGCCTCAAACTGGCCGGCGTGCCGCTGGCCGGGTTACTGACCGCGGTAATGTTCGTGCTGGCGGTGGCGCAAATCGGGGCAGGGCCCGTGCTCGCTATCGCGGTCATCTGGCTGTATTGGAATGGCGAAACATCAACCACGACGGCGACGATTTTTCTCGTGTGGTCGATTTTTGTAGGTGCAATCGATAATGTGCTGCGTCCACTGCTCATCAGAAGCGGCGCGGATCTGCCGTTGGTGCTGATTTTCGCCGGCGTCGTTGGAGGCTTGATCACCTTCGGCATCGTAGGGCTCTTTGTCGGCCCGGTTTTATTGGCAATCGTTTATACAGAAGTAACGGCGTGGGTAAAAGATTCCGACCCCCCTGTCGATGAGGGCCACGTCGGGTAATTTTTGCGGGACCCCGAAAGCCCCGTTTGTTTCAGTCGACTGCTTCGCAGCGCGGGACATCACGCCTTATGTTTTCACTCCTGTCTCTGCTCTAAAGCCCCTGAATATTGGCAGCAAAGATATTAAGTCCGAGGGGGCCCTCGCCGGAACATTTCGTACCAAATGTTTCGGATTATGCAGAGGGAGCATCGCTACTTAATTGTATTTTTGTCTGTAAGTAAATTCTTATAATGCTATGCGCCCGGAGCCTATATAAGAGGCATAAGGCTTAGCACACAATGCGGGGGCGCTAAACCAGCGCGCTATTGATCATCAGGCGGACTAACGCAGGACTTTACCGGCGTAAAGTCAAGCAAACCCAGGTGGCACCTCAATTAGTAAAGGCAACGAAAATGAAAACATTCAAATGTAATATGAAAATGGCATTGGCAGTAGGCGCGGCGCTGGGTTTTGCGAGCACCGCACACGCGTCGCTCGTGCTGGTCTCGCCGACAGATGTTAACGGCGCAGGAATCGGGGCGGTCAACACGATTCTGACGATTACCAGCCCAAACAGCACGTCGACTGAAACCGGGTCGGTTGGATTAAACCTGAGCGGAGTTCAGGTAATAACCGGTGACGCCCAGACCGGGATTGGACAAACGCAGGTGCGTTCCCTTGGCACAGTGGGAGTGACGAGTGCTGCAAGCCTTAGAGTGGTGTTCAACGCATCGGAGCCGGGGTCCGACAGCATCAACTTAAACAATTTAGTGTTGAACATCTTCGGTTCAGGCGGGAATCTGCTGTTCACGTCGGGCGCGTTTGCTCCAATAGTATTTCCAAGCACCGCCCCTGGCATCGGGAATGCAGGCTTCGTGTTCGCACTGGATGCAGCGCAACAGGCTCAAGCGACGGCACAAGGCGCGTTCTCGTCGAGCACTAACGTACTGGGCTTGGTGGCTTCCGCCTCCAACGCAACCGGTGGGATGGAAACGTTTTTTGTGGCACCTTCCATCACCGCGATTCCGGAACCGGAAACCTATGCCATGATGTTGTCGGGCCTCGGTCTGCTCGGTTTCATCGCGCGTCGCCGCAAGTCAACCAAGTAAAGAAATTATTTATTACGTAGCCGCATTCCGACCGGATGTGGCTACGTTTTGTTTTGGACATTCCGCGCGCGCATCAGCCCCGGTTCGACCCTATGCTACTGGATCGGTGAATCAACCGGCGTGACCGAGAAGGTGTTGGGAAAATCACCGCGCTGGCAACGCTCCCACATCGTTATATACGCGCTTTCGATATGCCGCCTAAAGCGCTCAGTATTAAATAGCGAATGCGTATGGCGGTTGTTTTCCAGTTTTACGCGCAAAGCGTTGAGCAAGGCCGGGGTGCGCGCAAGCTTGATTGCGAGCGCTTCATAGTCCGCAATATTTTCGGTTATTAACTCTGGCAGACCTATGGCGTGCAGCAAGCTGGTGGCGACTCGGCCAGTAAATGTCGAGCCGCGGCACGTAAGCAAGGGAATGCCGGCCCACAAAGCATCGCTCGCGGTGGTGTGGGCATTGCACGGCAAAGTGTCCAGACACAAGTCGGCAAGGCGGTGCCGCGCGAGGTGGTCGGGTAGCTTCGCATTTGAAGCGAATACGAGGCGTTCAGGTGCAATCCCGCGTTCGACGGCGGCTGCGCTTAAGTTGCGCGCTGCCGCCGGGTTGTCTTTATATAGCCACAGTACGCTATCTGGCACGCGATCGAGCAATCTCATCCATACATCGAACATCGCGGGCGTGATCTTGTAATTATTATTAAAGCAGCAGAACACAAAACCGTCTTTCGGAAGGCCTGCTTCACTGCGCGTCGACGCCGTCGACGCTATGTTGCGTTTCGAATCATTGACCTGATATGTGTCCGGCAGATAAACGACTTTCTCTGCATAGAACGCCTGCTCGTCCGGCGGTATGACGCAGTGATCGGCGAGAATGTAGTCGATATAATCCGCGCCCATCGTTCCGGGGAAGCCGAGAAAGCTGACCTGCACAGGGGACGGCCTCAGGCTGAATACGCCTTGCCGCGCCAGCCCGAAATATCCGTTCAGATTCACCAGGATGTCGATTTCGTGGTGTTTGATCAGCGCGGCAGCTGCATCGTCCGGCAACGCCGCGATCGGAATGACTTGATCGAACGCGCGGTTGATTCGGCGGCGAATGTCGCTGCCGTCGTCCCATCCATTGTCGAATGCGTACAGTTCAAAGCGTTTTTTGTCATGCAGTTCGAAAAGTTCGGTGATTAAAAAGGCCGTGGCCTGCTCGCGAAATTCGCCCGCGACATAACCGATGCGAATTTTGGCGTGATCATATTTTTCACCGGCCCACACGGGTGCGTGCGACGCGGGATAAAAAATCGCCGCGTAGTTTTCCGCACAAATTTGCAGATCGCTTGACGATTCCGAAATGGCTTGATACCCGAATGGTTCGGCCGCCTGTTTGCCGCTGCGCAAGTCGGACGCCACCGCCGAGTTAAGCTCGTGTAACCCAGTCCAGTCGCATGCCAGCATTTTGGCGTGCAGGAGCTTGCCTTTCGCAAATGGATAGTCAGGTGCCAGTTCAAGCAGTCTGGCGAGGGAGCCGGCAGCTTCGTCGGGCCGCTTCATGTCAAGCAGTGCAAGGCTTTGGTTGTGCAATGCCTGCGTGTAGGCGGGCTGCAATGCGAGGGCCCGTGCATACGCAGCAATCGCCTCGACGGGCCGTTTTAAATCGAGCAGGGCATTGCCCCGGTTATTCAGCGCCTCCGCGTCATCGGGTTTGAGCTTGAGCGCTTCGTCGAAATCCACGAGCGCGTCCGCTGGCCGCTTGAGTAATTGAAATGCCAACCCGCGGTTGTAGAATGCATCGCCATAATCATTGGCGCGCAGCAAAGCATCGCTGTAGCTGGTCACTGCTTCGGCGGGCCGCTTGAGCATCATCAACGCGTTGCCACGCTTGTAGAACGTTGCGGCATGGGCGGAGTTTAAGAGGAGTGCACGGTCGTAACAGGCTAGCGCTTGATCCGCGCGCCCGAGATCGCGCAGTTGGTCGCCGCGCGTGTTGAGTATCGACGCAAACAATCCGTGACAGCGCGGCAGTAGAGAAGCGGGGCGGTCCGCACCCATCAGTAACGAGGCCGCCAAACCGACAAGCCGTGATTTAAACGCTTTCCAGGCGGAACGCATGACACTAGCCCCGGAATTCACTGCGACATCGACCCGTCGCGGGAAAGTTTTCCGGAGCTACGAGTAACGGTTGCAAAGCCTCTCAAATTCGAAATACATATAATCGATTCTGAAAACATGTTGGCCGATTTTGTTATTAGGTGCCGACATCGATGACCTGCCGCACTTTGCGTCGACGATGCGTGAACAACCCGCCTGCATCCCGGCTCATTTATGCGGCCACGCAAGGCGTTGACGGCGC
>JANYCE010000141.1 GCA_025360445.1 Betaproteobacteria bacterium | reverse complement strand
GACCGCATCGACGTCCCAGTCGACCTGCACCGATACGATTTCTTCAACGCTGGCGACGAGACGCTGATTGCGCAGATAACCGATCGCGAGTGCTTCCGGGGCGGCGCCGAGCGTCATCAGCGTGACGATCTCGCGCTTGTCGACATACAGGGTTAACGGATGCTCGCCGGCAATTTCGGTCGCGACGTTTTCTCCGCGCTCATTGCGCGCTTCGACCGTGAAAGTCAAAGGACGCGTGGCATGCGTAATTTGCGGACGGGTCATTTTTAGGAGTGAGGATTGAGAAGTGAGGATTGACGATCGAGGGGTAGAGGGCTCAATCCTCACTCTTGCGCTTCAACCGCCGATGAACGACATTTCGACTTTGTGCAGCTTGACAGTCTGCGCCGTGCGGATCTCCGAATAGCGGTCGTCACGCTTGCGCCATACCGTAGTGATTGCGTCGGTTATCTCCGCATCCGATGCGCCGCCGCGCAACAGTGGTTTAAGCGCATGTCCGGCGGTCGCAAACAAGCAGGTATATAAACTGCCTTCGGTTGACAAGCGCGCGCGCGTGCAGTCGCGACAAAAAGCCTGGCTGACCGACGCGATCACCCCGATCTCGCCGCTGCCGTCTGAATAGCGCCAGCGTTCGGCGACTTCACCCCGATAATTCGGATCGCATTGCTCCAGCGGGGCATCGGCGTTAATCGCGCCGACAATTTCTTTCGCCGTTACCACGTCATCCATGCGCCAGCCGTTGGTATGGCCGACATCCATGTACTCGATGAAGCGCAGAATATGCCCGCTGCCGCGGAAGTGGCGCGCCATCGCGACGACGCTTTGATCATTGAGGCCGCGCTTGACGACCATATTAATCTTGATTGGCGCGAGGCCCGCCGCAGCGGCTGCATCTATGCCCTCAAGCACGCGCGCCACCGGAAAATCAACATCGTTCATTTTCATAAACACGGCGTCATCAAGTGAGTCGAGACTGACGGTGATGCGGTTCAAGCCTGCCGCTTTAAGTGCCGGCGCTTTTTTTGCAAGCAGCGCGCCGTTGGTGGTTAAGGTCAGATCGAGGCCCGGAATCGCCGCCAGCAATTCGATCAGCTTTTCGATATGCCGGCGCACCAGCGGCTCGCCGCCGGTGAGGCGAATTTTTTCAATACCTAAAGCTGCGAAAATGCGCGCGAGCCGCGCAATTTCTTCAAACGTCAGCAGTTCTTTATGCTCCAGAAACTGATAATCCTTGCCGAACACTTCCTTCGGCATGCAGTAAACACAGCGAAAATTACAGCGGTCGGTTACCGATATGCGCAAGTCGCGCAGCGGCCGGCCCATGCGGTCGGCGACGTTGCCTTGCTGTGCTGCGACGGTAAACACCGGATCGTTCAAATATTTCTCCGCAAGACTTTAATATCTGCAATGAAGCAGGATTATGGCAAAAGAACGCGCCGCGCGGCAAGGAAGACACTATCAATATATCGACCATTTGCGCTCAATCGGTCAATTGAATTCCACTCCGCGCTGGCGCACAATCGCGCACCGATGAACGTCAATCCCGAAAATTCAACGCACTGTTCGGTCGCAATCAATATGGATTGCACCACGCTCGCCAACAACCGCTGGCAGACCGAGCAATGGGAAGCCAGCAGCGTAGAGCGCGACACTGCGCCCGAGGGCATGGCGGAAACCGTGATTGTGCGCGATGAAAAGCTTACGCGAATCAGATTTTATGGATATGAGATCCGGTTGTTTCGCGATGAAGCCGAAGGTTATTTATACAACATCACGTCTCCATACCCAAAAGTATTCGTGCTGTGGCGTATGCGTGACGAAGTGGCGCGGCCCGAGCGCGTGACGGTCAGCTATCACGAAGGCGCGCGCTGGATGGACAGCGACGAAAGAGTGGATGGAGTGGCGTTGCCCGCGGAACTCGTGCCGTGGATACGCGAATTCGCCACGCTGCATTACAAACCCGAACCAAAGAAACAAAAACGTTATGCGAGCAACAAAGACAAAGGCCGCATGGGCCGGGTCGACTGAGCGCACGATGAACGACGATAAGAAATCCCGCGAGCCGTTTCTGTCACGCTGGTCCCAGCGCAAAGAAGCAGCGCGCGAAGCTCCGGCGATTGCTGATCCCGCCTCCGAAACGCAAACGCCGGTGCCGGAACTCCCGCCGGTCGATGACCTTACCTTGGATTCGGACTTTAGCGGCTACCTGCATCCAAAGGTCGACCCGGGATTACGCAAGGCGGCGTTGCAGAAGTTGTTCAGCGATCCTCATTTCAATGTGATGGATGGTCTCGACACGTACGTTGATGATTATTCGAAGACCGAGCCTTTGCCGCCGGGCATGTTGGCTGGTCTCAGGCAGGCGCAGAACATTCTGGCATGGGCGAAAGAAACCAAAGAAGAAACCGCAGCGAGATTTGCGCCGCCGCCGCCAGCCGCCGCGGTACCGTTACCGCCGTCGCCGGTCGATCTTGCTGAGACGGCGGTACCTTTCGTTAAGGAACCGCCAGTTGAGCAATTATCCGAGACGGTGCCGATCGCTACGGCATCGCCGGTAGGAGAAATTGTGGTCGGCGTTGCGGCCGATACCGTAGTTCGGAAGTCGTAGCTTCAAGCAGACGATGTCGTTAGTATTGCGTGCACTGTCTTATCAGGGGACTGCTTCTTTGATTACATTGCGATGACCGAGCTAAGGCATAAACTGCTGCTGTGCAATTGCAATCGCACAATGCAATTGGATGGCAAAGCATTAAGCGCCGCCTTAGGGCTGACTGCACCACCACATATTCAAAGCGAGCTTTGCCGCCGGCACGTGGCTGCCTTTGAAGCTGCGGCAACCAGCGGCGACGATCTGCTGGTGGCCTGCACGCAGGAAGCGCCTCTCTTCAGAGAGATTCACGAGCAGCTAAAGACAGCCGGTAACGTTCGCTTCGTCAATATCCGCGAAACCGCCGGCTGGTCCGACGATTCAGCTGCGACGGGCCCGAAGATCGCCGGGTTGCTCGCGCTCGCGGATTTGCCGAAACCGGCACCTGTCCCGGTGGTTTCTTATCATTCCGACGGCCGGCTTCTGATCGTCGGTGGAGCTGCGGAGGCGTTGCGATGGGCTGAGAGCTTGGCTGCACAATTGCAAGTCAGCGTGCTGATTTTAAGTCCCGGGGGCGGCGCTGAACTGCCGCTCGAGCGCGCGTATCCGGTGTATTCGGGGCATAAGGTTCAGATAAGCGGCTACCTCGGCGCATTCGAAGTGGCGTGGGAGCAAGCGAACCCGATCGATCTCGAGGCATGTACGCGCTGCAACGCGTGCGTTACCGCATGCCCTGAAGATGCGATCGACTACAGTTATCAGATTGACCTCGATAAATGTAAAGCGCACCGGTTGTGCGTTAAGGCGTGCGGTGATGTGCGGGCGATTGATTTTGATCGCGCGGAGCGTGCGCGCAGCGAACGCTACGACTTGATACTCGATTTATCAGCGGCGTCGTTGCTCGAATTGCACCAACCGCCACAGGGCTATTTCGCACCGGGCGGCGATTCACTTGCACAAGCCAACGCCGCACGCGAACTCGTGGCAATGTCCGGCGATTTTGAGAAGCCCAAATTCTTTGCGTATCGGGAAAAGATTTGCGCCCACAGCCGCGCGGAAATTAAGGGGTGCACGCAATGCATTGACATTTGCTCGACCGCGGCTATTTCCGCCCACGGTGACCACGTCACGGTTGAGGCGCATTTGTGCATGGGCTGCGGCGGTTGTGCAACGGTATGTCCATCGGGTGCTATGACGTATGCGTACCCGGGCGTAGCCGACACGGGCGCCCGCCTCAAAACGCTGTTAGCTGTTTACAAAAAGGCAGGCGGACAGCGCGCCTGCGTGCTTTTTCACACCGAAGCCGAGGGCCGCGCACTCGTGCTGCGTCTCGGGCGGCAGGGAAAGGGCTTGCCTGCCAATGTGCTGCCGCAGGAGGTGTTCCATATTGCCTCCATCGGCATCGATACGATGCTGGGTGTGATTGCCTACGGAGCGTCGCAACTCGTCGTGTTGAGCACCGGCCTTGAAGCACCCGCATATCTGGCTGCGCTTAAGCGGCAAATGGACTATGCCCAGGAAATTTTGACGGGGTTGGGCTACGGCAGCGGACACTTTCAAATCATCAAGGCGAGCGACGCCAACAGTCTCGAAGCGTCCGTTTGGGCATTGTCTTGCAACACCATAGCGCCACCCGCCGCGACGTTCAATCTAGCGAACGAAAAGCGCACGACGCTCGATTTTATCTTTGAGCATCTTGCCCGGCACGCGCCTACGCCGCTCGATGAAGTAGGCCTTGCTGCAGGTGCACCCTATGGCGCGATTGCGGTTGATAAGCAGAGATGCACACTGTGCATGGCCTGTGTGGGCGCCTGTCCCGAGAGCGCTCTGCTCGATTCAAAAGAGCGACCGCAACTGCGGTTTATCGAACGCAACTGCGTTCAATGCGGCTTATGCGAAAAAACGTGTCCGGAAGACGCAATTTCGCTCGCACCTCGCCTGCTGCTCTCAAAGCAGGCGAAGGCCGAAGTCGTCTTGAACGAGGCCGAAATATACCCGTGCATCAAATGCGGTAAGCCGTTTGCGACCCGTCAGATGATTGAAAAT
>JANYCE010000048.1 GCA_025360445.1 Betaproteobacteria bacterium | reverse complement strand
TGATGGCCCATGGTAATGGCCTTGAACATTTTTAATTCCGCGGGCAAATGCCAGGGTATGGTTCCATTCGCGCCGATCACGCGGTTTTTGGCCATCGCGACGATCAGCGAGAGGCGCGAACGATGCGGCGCCGATCCATCGTCGGGCGCGGGCGGGCGTTGCTGGTTGTCGTCGATCATCGCCGCTCTCAGACCGCGATGGGCGCCTTGATCGCCGGCTGCGGATCGTAGTTTTCGAGCGTGAAATCCGTGTAGGTGAAGTCGAACAGATTTTTTATGGCGGGATTCAGGCGCATCGTCGGAATCTTGCGTGGCTGGCGCGAGAGTTGCTCGCGCGCCTGGTCGAGGTGATTCAGGTATAGATGCGTGTCGCCGAACGTATGCACGAAATCGCCGGGCTTCAATCCGCACACCTGCGCGACCATTATGGTCAGCAGCGAATAGGAGGCGATGTTGAACGGCACGCCGAGGAAAATATCCGCGCTGCGCTGGTAGAGCTGGCACGAGAGTTTGCCGCCCGCGACGTAAAACTGGAAAAACGCATGGCACGGCATCAGCGCCATCTTGTCGAGCTCTGCAACGTTCCACGCCGAAACTATCATGCGCCGCGAATCCGGATTTTGGCGGATCTGGTCGAGCACCTGACTAAGTTGATCGATATGCCGCCCATCGGGTGCGGGCCACGAACGCCATTGGCAACCGTACACCGGGCCGAGATCGCCGTTGGCATCGGCCCACTCATCCCAGATGCTGACACCGTTGTCTTTCAGATACTTAACGTTGGTGTCGCCTTTTATAAACCATAAGAGCTCATGGATGATGGACTTGAGATGCACTTTCTTGGTCGTGAGCAGCGGAAACCCCGCGCTTAAGTCGAAGCGCAGTTGCGCGCCGAACACGGACAGCGTACCCGTACCGGTGCGGTCGCTCTTTTTCGCGCCGTTGGTCAGCACGTGCTGCATCAAGTCGAGGTAGGGGCGCATGGGCGGGATTCGGGATTCAGGATTCGGGACTCAGCAACGGCAACGGGATATTCACGCCGATAATTTTATTCGATATTGTTGCGATACGGTTTTTTGAGCATCCAGTTGACCATCGCTTCGACCGTTTCCGCTTCCTTGCCGAGATAGCCGTGCGCGCTGAATGGCTCGCACGGATCCGAGGTCGCCGGCTTGCCCCCGGTAACGGAGATCAGCGGATACTGGCGGGTTTCCGCGATCTTCTTCGCTTCGCGATAGGGCGTCCAGAAGCAGCTGTCCTCGGCATGATGCGCGAGCAGCAATGGCGATTTGATCTGGGTGTAGTCAAATCCGCTCAAGCCGGGGCCCGAGCGCGCTCCGACATACATCGACGACGTCAGCACGACCCCGCCGATGACCCCGCCGAGCGCACGCCCGGTCGCCGCAGCGGAAACGCTGCCGCGGCTGGTGCCGACGAGAAATATCGGGACATCGGCAAAGCGTTTTTTCAGTTCGGCAACCACGGCTGCGATATCCGCTGCGTGCTTGTCGCCGAGGCGAAACCAATCGGCCATGCCGCCCGCCTCATCGGATGGCGCATCGACTACGGCCGTCGCAACGCCGCCGTCGACGAACAAGTTGCGCGAGCGCACCAGAAAGTTGCCCGCACCGAACTTAATCTGGCCATCCTCGATGCGCAGCCGGATGTTGCCGTACCCGCCGGGAAACAGGACGGCAACTGCGGCGGGCGGAGTCGCCGGAGTATTCAGCAGGAATGATTGGGTGACGCCGGCGCGGGTTTGCAGCGTCACGATTTCTTCCGCGGCGGCGAGCGACACCGGGATCAACAGCGCGGTGATTACGACAACGCCGACCGCGGCTTTGACGGTAGTTTCCCGGAACCTGCGCATGGAACGATTATAATTGCCCCGGTCCTGCACTCATAGGAAATTCTTGCTCGCCAAACTCACCCAGCACGCGGCTGCGCCCACTGCTGCGGCGTCGCGCAAACACACGCATTTCCTGTTCATCCTGCCGCTTGCCAAACAGTTGTCGCGCGAATGGCCTTCCGGCGTCGTCCTGGCGTCGCTGATGGCGCGCCGGCGAATAAAAGCGGGCGCGCTCGTGAAATCGGCGGTCACTGGCAATCTCAAGGACGGCGCGCTCGCCAGTTGGGTGATGCTCGACCTGAAGAAGTCCACCTTCGAACAACAAGCCGCGGTGCGCGGTGCATTGCAATCGTTGCTCGCCGAGAACCCCGCGGAGATTGCGATTGTCGTGAGCGGAGACGATGCGCAGCGCAAGCAGGCGGCGCAAATTGCGATGTATTGCGCGTGGGTCAATGGCGCGGCGCTGCCGGAGCGGAAGAAAAAGGCCGAGCGCAGGCCGCTCAAGTCGATCCAGTTGTACGGTTACCGAGACCAGGACGAGTTCGCCGCAATGCGCGCGCGCGCGGAAGGCAACGTGCTGTGCCGCGAGCTCACCGTATTGCCGCCGAATGAACTCACACCCGCGACGTATCGCGAGCGCATCAAGCAGTTGGCGAAGGAGTGCGGCTGGCAGCGCGAGGAATACGATTACAAGCGGCTCAAAAAGATGGGCGCCGGCGCGTTTTGCGCGGTGGCGCAGGGCAGCGAAGCGCACGACGCCGCGATCGTGCATCTCAAATATGCGCATCCGCGCGCCAGGCAAATCGTGGCGCTGGTCGGCAAGGGCATTTGCTTCGACACCGGCGGCCACAATCTCAAACCTGCCAAGTATATGTATTCGATGCACGAAGACATGAATGGCTCGGCGGTCGCACTCGGCATCCTGCTCGCGGCGACGCGCATGCAATTGGCGATCAATATCGATTGCTGGCTCGCGGTCTCGCGTAACGACATCAGTCCGCGTGCCTATCATCAGAATGAAGTCGTGACTGCGCTGAACGGCACCTCGATCGAAGTCATGCACACCGATGCCGAAGGGCGCATGGTGCTCGCCGATACGCTGACACTCGCCGCGCGCGAAAAGCCGGACCTCATACTCGACTTTGCCACTTTGACCGGCAGCATGCATGCTGCGTTGGGCGACCGCTACAGCGGCATCTTTACGACGAGTGAAGCACTGTCAACGCAGGCGGTGGCCGCCGGGCGCACGGCAGGCGAGCGTGTTTGCGTGTTTCCGCAGGACGACGATTACGACAGCGCGCTGGACAGCAAAATCGCCGACGTAAAGCAATGCACGCTCGATGGCGGCCCTGACCACATACTCGCCACGCGCTTTCTCAAGCGCTTCGTCGGCAACGTGCCGTGGATACACATGGATTTATCGGCGAGCAGCAGCAAGGGCGGG
>JANYCE010000044.1 GCA_025360445.1 Betaproteobacteria bacterium | reverse complement strand
GGCGCCGGATGGCTATGTGATTCTGATGGTGTCGGCAGGCCATACGATCAATCCGGCGATGGTGAAAAAACTGCCGTACGATTCAATCAAGGATTTTGCGCCGATTTCGATCATCGCCGATGTGCCGACCGCGTTCGTCGTGCATCCGTCGCTGCCGGCGAAGACCGTCAGGGAATTCATCGCGATTGCGCGAATGCGGCCCGGTCAGATCAATTACTCGACCGCGGGGGTGGGAACGGTTGGGCACCTGTCGGCAGAATTGCTGAGCTCAATGGTAAAAATCAAGCTGGTGCATGTGCCCTATAAAGGCACCGGCCAGGCGATGGTCGACTTGGTAGCCGGGCAAGTGCAAATGCAATTTCCGAGCATGCCCGCAGCGATTCAATATGTGCAAACGGGCCGCCTGCGCATGATCGGGCAGACCGGCAAGCAGCGGTCGGCCGCCGCGCCCACGACGCCGACGATGGAGGAAGCGGGCTTGCCCGGGTTTGTAGTGTCGAGCGGCTTTGGTCTGATGGCGCCCGCCGGCACGCCGCGCGCGGTCATCGACCAGTTGCGGGCGGCGCTGGTTAAAGCTCTCAATGATCCGCGAGTGAAGGACAACCTTGCCAGGCAAGGCGCGGAGGTAGTGGCAAGCACTCCCGAAGAATACGATCAGTTCAACCGCGCGGAAATTTCAAAATGGATCAAGGTTGCGGCACAGGCCGGAATCGCGCCTGAATAAATGCGCGTTGCCGGCGTCGATACTGATCCACGTCGCTCCCGTTGTCAGTGACGACGCAATTAAAGCCGCGCCCTGCTCGGCCGCATCTGACATTGATTCCTATTGCGGAGCTACCGAAACTGAAACGCGAATGGCTGGCAACGCTTATGCCGAAATCATTGAGCCGTCGTGAGTGAGCGCGTTCTGCGCGATACAACGGCCGCTGACCCAAGCGCCGACGAATGAATACATAAAATGGCGATCAGACGCTGGTTTAAGTAAGTATCCCGCAAATCGACACTGGTATTAAGCAATTCCCGCCGACAGCGAAACCCTGACGCGGCGCACTTATTTAAAGCTAACCTTCTATTTTTAAGGTGTGACGTATCTGTTTTATATTATTGTTTATTAATGAAAAATGGTTAGAAAATTACGAATATTCCATATATATTGCATGGCAACAAAAACGCTTGCAAACTGCCTCGTGGTGCGGCATACTGTTTTTGCGCTGGGCATCTTTACAGATGTCGGCGCACATCCTCCAAAACCTCCTCCTTTGGTGGAACCTTAGCGCAGCCCTCCGGGGTTGCGCTTCTTTTTTTGTGCTTCCCGCCGTTTCATATCATCGCAGCAGGGCGCGCAGCCCTCATCTATCGATGCGCTGCGAAGTTGCCGCCTGCCATCCGAAGTTCAGCCGCGGTTTTGCCGCGCCGAGTCAGTCACGTGACTTGTAGTTGCGACGGCGCCCTCACTAATGAAGTCTTTGCATCGCGAGAGCCCAAGGGGTCAGCCGGGCCGGCGAATCGGCTATACTTGCGCGGCGCATTGGGCTGCTTTGCGCGATATAAATTCAGGGCTATAAGCGCGCGAGAAATGCGGGAATTTAAGCTGCGTCGCGCGATGCGGGCTGCGTAGGTGGTGCAACAAGCGCGCACTGCGTCTGAACTCATCCAAACGGCATTATTGACTGCGGTCAAGGTGAGTCGGCGTGTCCGCAGTTAAGTTATCAATAATTCGCGCGCACTGCGCTAAAAACGAATTGATCGCATGTAACGAATAAGGCGGCAAATGAAGATCCACGAATACCAGGCGAAAGAAATTCTGCGCAAATATGGAGTGCTCACTCCGCGCAGCATTGCATGTTTCAGCGTTGATGAGGCGGTCGCAGCGGCCGCCGAACTCGGCGGCAAAGTGTGGGTCGTCAAAGCGCAGATACATGCGGGCGGCCGCGGTAAAGGCGGCGGCGTCAAGGTCGCGAAATCGCCCGATGAAGTCGAACACTATGCGAGCCAGATTCTGGGCATGATGCTGAAAACACATCAGACCGGCCCTGAAGGACAAAAGGTGCGGCGGCTACTCGTTGAAGAGGGCGCCGACATTAAAAAAGAATTGTACGTGGGCATGGTGGTCGACCGCGGCACTCAGCGCGTCTGCCTGATGGCGAGCAGTGAGGGCGGAATGGACATCGAAGAGGTCGCGGCCCGTGCGCCGGAAAAAATTCACAAAGTTTTTATCGATCCGGGCACAGGCCTGAAAGATAGCGAGTGCGATGACATCGCGCGCAAGATC
>JANYCE010000016.1 GCA_025360445.1 Betaproteobacteria bacterium | reverse complement strand
GCGGGAGCAGGCTTCGGTGCGAGTACCATTTCCGTTTGCACGTAAACCGGAACTACGATCTCTTTTACGGTTTCGCGTATTTCGACCAACTGCGCGGCGCCTGTATTGGGATGCGTCTCCAGCTTGCGCCGTTCGGCCCAGTCATAGGCTTTGTCGTGATGATCGACATAGCAGAGCAGGAGGCTGGCAGCGCTCTTGTGAACGATTAACCGGATATCGCTGCCGACCCGCACCGACCAGAAGTTCTTGTCTTTCGCCTTGGCGAGCTTGTGGAAGCTCATGCTCGGGCTCGCCGGGTTTAACTGGAGGTCGAAGGCGGCGGTCTTGACCGCCTTCTGCTCTTCTCCGGTCAGGCGGGCGAGGCTGTCAGTGAATGTATCGGCGATGCGGAAGTCCATGGCGTCAATCCGCTGGCACCGACTGCGCGCCGGCGTCAGTGTTTCCAGTCATTACCCGGCATGATTCGCTTCATGAACTCGTCGAATAATGGCACCGTGAATGCCGTGTCACCGTGGCTCGGGCTCCAAATCATGCCCTTGACGATTAACTGGCTCCGTGTCGGGCCGAGCGAAGTAACCTCGCGGCCTAATTGTTCAGCAATATCGCCCGAACGATGCGGCCCCGGGCCAAGCTCCGCCATGGCGCGTAGGTATTTCTTTTCCAGCGGGGTTAAGCGGTCGAAGCGAACCCGGAAAAAACTCTCATCCAGCGCCGCGATCGTGCTTTCGGTAGCCTGCTTAACATCCTGGAGCGTGATTGGGGATCTGTCTGCTGCGTCCCAAGCGTGCTTGCCCCATTCCTGTAAGAAATAGGGATAACCGCGCGTCTCTTCAATAATCCGGTCAAGCGCGTCTGCGTCTACGTTTACACCTTGATCCATTGCCGGCTTGGTGATCGCGACGCGAGCTGCCTCATGAGAGAGCGGTCCAATTTGAGGAAAGTCGAACAGCCGTTCAGCATAAGACTTGGCACGGCCCATCTTGCCTGGCAACTGAGGCAAACCTGCGCCGACCAGCACTACGGGCAGACTGCGTTGGGCAGTGCGATGCAATGCCGTAACCAGCGCTGCCAGTTCTTCCTCGGCGACGTATTGGAGTTCGTCCACAAACATGGCCAACGCCGTACCGGCCTTCTTTGCCGCTGCTCCGGTAACTTCCAGTAATGCTTGCAGGTCATGTTCGAGATCGCCGTTATCCGCCAATCCCGGCTCGGGCTCGAAGTCAAATCCGACCTCGATGTCTTGATACTTTAATTTGAGCGACTTGGCGAAGCCCGCGAGCCCGCGCAACGCCCGCTGGGCGAATTCCTTTGCCTGTTCGTTTCGGGATAACCGCAGCAACGCCTGACGTAACTGCGGGGCCAGAATGGCTGGTAGCGAACGGCTTTCGGGCGCTTCGACCCGAAGTGTTTGAATGCCGACTGACTCGGCGTCTTCTCGCAGGCGATCCAGCAATACAGTTTTTCCCACGCCCCGAAGTCCCACCATCAAGATACTTTTGGTAGGCCGTCCGGCGCGCACTCTCTCCAGTGCAATCCGGACGGTTTCGCGCAATTCGTCCCGCCCCGCCAGTTCTGGAGGCGGCGTTCCAGCGCCAGGTGCATAGGGGTTTTTTATCGGATCCATTCTGGCATATTCTATCAAAGTTAGTTAGTTTATGAAATAGTAATAAACTAACTAATATCCATCAAACCCTGAACACCTTCATCACCTCATCGCCCAGATGATTGATCACCTTCACGGCTATACGCCCCGACTTTGGTTTCTCAAACGGCCGCGAAGTATCGCTGTTGAGCGTCGCCCAAGCTTCGGCATTGATTTCTGCTTTAAGCGTGGTCTTGAGAGCGCTGTAGGGATCATTCGCGCCGAGGAAGTAAGCATGGCGAACGAAAAAGCTTTCTTCGTTGTAGTCCGTGTCGATGAACCAGCAGGCGATACCGTCTGCGTTGTCGCTGCGAACTTCGCCCGTATTGGGGTGGAAAACATCGACGCCGTTGATCTTCACCTGCACCTGGCCATTGTCGGCTGGAAGAATTTTGATG
>JANYCE010000007.1 GCA_025360445.1 Betaproteobacteria bacterium | reverse complement strand
GTCGTTGCAGGTGGTGTGTATCGGACCTTCGTGCAAGTTTCAACCGACGGGTACTCTGGGTGCGCCGACCAAAATTTACTGGTATATGGAGCCCGAACAGTAAGTCGTAATAAACGAGTAAAAAAAAAGCCTCCGCAAAATGCGGGGGCTTTTTTATGCCTCGTCAGCGACCCAGTTGCGGGCACTGCAGCTCAGTTCAGGGCGCGCCCGCAGCCAGATTCTTCGGCAACGGAAAAGTCACATGCTCGGTAATCCCCGCTGCCTCCGCGACTTCGCTCGCACCCAGTTCCCTTAAACGTGCGACGACTTCCTGCACCAGGACCTCAGGTGCAGAGGCGCCCGCTGTCACACCCACGCGCGCCGCGCCGGCCACCCACTCGGGTTTGAGCTCATGTGCGTTGTCTACCATGTACGCAGCGACACCTTGATTGGCGGCGACTTCCCGCAGCCGGTTCGAATTCGAACTGTTAGGCGAGCCCACGACGATGATCACATCACACTGCTGCACGAGCGCCTTGACGGCGTCCTGGCGATTTTGCGTCGCATAGCAAATATCGTCTTTCTTCGGGCCGACAATATGCGGAAAGCGCTGCTTGAGCGCCGTGATAATTGCGCTTGCGTCATCGACTGACAACGTCGTTTGCGTAACGAACGCCAGCTTCATTTCATCGGTTACTTTCAACCCGGCGACATCGGCAAGCGTTTCGACCAGATGCATGCCGCCCTGCGCCTGCCCCATCGTTCCCTCGACTTCAGGATGCCCATGGTGCCCGATCATCACGATTTCGCGGCCGGCCTGGCGCATTTTTGCAACCTCAACGTGCACCTTGGTCACCAGCGGACAGGTGGCGTCGAACACTTTGAGGCCGCGCGCATCGGCCTCGCGCCGAACGCCTTGAGAAACGCCATGAGCGCTGAAGATTACTGTACTGCCGGCCGGCACTTCAGCGAGGTGCTCGACGAACACAGCGCCCTTCGCACGCAAATCATCGACGACAAATTTATTGTGGACGACTTCATGCCGCACATATATCGGCGCGCCATGTATTTGCAACGCGCGTTCGACGATCTCGATTGCACGGTCGACACCGGCACAGAAGCCGCGCGGCTTGGCGAGAAGGACTTGCATAGTGAATATGGGCACGGAATCAGGGGGGCAGATTATAACCCTGCGCCCGCGAGGCCAGAAGTACCCAGTACCGCTCAGTTCTCGTCCGTCCGCCCCGCGTGGAAGCTGTCCCAGATTAAAACAGCCGCGCCGCAAGTTATCGCCGAGTCAGCGACATTGAAAGCGGGAAAGTGATGGCCTGCCGCGTGGAAATCGAGGAAATCAATGACTGCCCCCAACCACACCCGGTCAATTACGTTGCCAATTGCGCCGCCCAGGATAAGGCTCAGCGCAAAACAAAACATCGTCTGCTGCGGATACTTGCGTAAAAGATACACGACCCACACGATTGCGATGAGCGCAACGATAATAAAAAATCCGCGTTGCCAGCCTGACGCACTGGAAAGAAAGCTGAACGCCGCGCCGCTGTTATGAACGAGCACCAGATTAAAAAACGGCGTGATTTCAATGCTGCCGCCGTATGGAATATAACGCGTGATCGAATATTTCGATATTTGGTCCAGGGCGACCAGAACCATCGCGATACCCAGCCATCGGCTCATGCGTAAACGCGCGGCTCGCCGCTACCATAAAGATTGGCGACGCACCGGCCGCAAATATCGTTATGTGCTGCGTCGACGCCGATGTCGTCGCGATAATGCCAGCAACGCTCGCATTTTCGCTGCGCAGTCGGATTCGACTGGATATCTATTCCATCAAATGACGATAGCGTAAGTGATGAGTGAGACGTTTTTGCATGAACTTCCGCTCGAGAAGTAATAAACACGAAGCGAAGATCGTCTTCAAACGATTTCAGGAAGGCCAGATTCGCATCTTCCGCATATAAATCCACTTCGCCCGCGAGCGACGATCCAATTTTTCCGCCGATGCGCAATTCCTCGAGTTGCTTTTGCACTTCGCTGCGCAAACCACGTAGTTTCTGCCAGCGCACTCGCAGTGCATCCGCGTCCACGGGCGGTGGAGCTTGATACCAGGTCTGTTCGAACACGCTGCTATCGCTGCCGTTCACGGTTTCCCATACTTCATTTGCAGTGAACGAGAGCACCGGCGCCATCAATCGCACCAGCGTCTGCACCATATGATAAATCGCGTTTTGCGCCGAGCGGCGCGCACGCGAATCGGTGCCTGCGGTGTACAACCGGTCTTTGAGGATATCGAGATAAAAACCGCCGAGGTCTTCTGAGCAGAACGCCTGCAGTTTTTGCGCAACGTCATGGAACTCATAACGCCCGTAGTGGCCCGGCGAGCGCGGCGCTTTCGATCCCGATTCGGACGGTGTCAGCGCGGCTTGCAGGTCGGCTGTCATTACCAAGGCATAGCGGTCTATTTCAAGCCATTCATCCGCTGGCAATGCATGAGCGACCGGATCGAAATCAGCGATGTTCGCCAGCAGAAAGCGCAACGTGTTGCGAATGCGCCGATACGATTCGACCACGCGCTTCAAGATCTGATCCGAAATTGACAGTTCGCCGGCGTAATCGGTCTGCGCAACCCATAAGCGCAGAACGTCGGCGCCGAGGGTGTCGAGCACTTTCTGTGGCGAGATCACATTGCCGAGCGACTTCGACATTTTGCGGCCGCTGCCGTCGACGACAAAACCATGCGTCAACAGTTCCCGGTAGGGCGCAACACCGTCGAGCATGCAGGACACCAACAGCGAAGAATGAAACCAGCCCCTGTGCTGATCGGAACCCTCGAGATACAGATCGGCGGGAAACCCCAATTGCGCCGCATGCGAACCGCGCAGAACCGTTTCATGCGTCGAGCCGGAATCAAACCACACGTCAAGCGTGTCCTTAATTTTTTCGTATTCGTCTGCATCGGTGCCGAGCAGATCGCGCGGATTGATCCGCTGCCATTCTTCAATGCCACCGACTTCAATCTTTTGGGCGACCGCTTCGATCAGTTCAAGCGTGCGCGGGTGCAGTTCGCGTGTGTCTTTGCGGATGAACAACGGCATCGGCACACCCCACTGGCGTTGGCGTGAGAGCGTCCAGTCCGGCCGGTTTGCAATCATGCCGTGCAGGCGCGCCTTGCCCCATGCGGGGTAAAACGTGGTTGCTTCGACCGCGCGCAACGCCGTTATTCGCAGCGTCTCAGCCGGCTTCACGCCCCCGTAACCCGGCACGTCTTCCATCCCGGCAAACCACTGCGTGGTCGCGCGATAAATAATCGGCGACTTGTGCCGCCAGCAATGCATATAGCTATGCGTAAACGGCATGACATGGAACAGCGTGCCGTGTTCGCGCATCGCTTCAACGATCTGAGAATTTGCTTTCCAGATGTTGAGGCCGCCGAACCGGTCGAGAGATTGCGCAAAACGGCCGTCACCCTGCACGGGTGTGAGAATTTCGTCGTCGCGCATACCGTAGGCGCGGCAGGAACTAAAGTCCTCAATGCCGTAGGCGGGCGCACTGTGAACGATGCCGGTACCCTGTTCGAGCGTCACGTAATCGCCGAGGTAAACCGGCGACAGGCGATCGTAGAATGGATGCCGGAACTTGATCAGCTCCAGCGCCGCACCAGTGCAAGTGGCAATGACTTCCCCGGTAAGCTCACAGCGCGCCAAACAGGCATCGCGCAAATCACTCGCTAAAATTAACAGGCCGCGTTCGGTGTTGACGAGGTCGTAGCTGAACTCGGGATGAACGTTGAGCGCCTGATTTGCCGGCAGGGTCCACGGCGTCGTTGTCCAGATCACCAGCCAGCCTTGACCGTCGGGCAGCTTACTTAAGCCAAATGCCGTTGCTATTTTTTCCGGGTCGGCGAAGGCAAACCCGACGTCGATCGCGAAGTCTTTGCGATCCATATACTCAACCTCGGCTTCCGCGAGCGCCGAACCGCAGTCGAAACACCAGTTCACGGGCTTCAAGCCGCGATAGACAAATCCTTTGGCGATGAGTTTGCCGAACGCGCGGATTTCATCAGCTTCATTTTTGAAATCCATCGTCTTGTAAGGGTTGTCCCATTCACCGAACACGCCCAGGCGAATGAAGTCTTTTTTCTGACGCTCGATCTGCTCCGCTGCATACGCGCGCGACTTGCCCTGCACTTCCTCGACCGACAGCGTCTTGCCATACTCCTTCTCGATCTGCACCTCGATCGGCATGCCATGACAATCCCAGCCGGGCACATACGGCGCATCGAAGCCGGACAAAGACTTCGACTTAACAATCATGTCCTTTAATATTTTGTTCACGGCATGGCCGATGTGTATATCGCCGTTCGCATAGGGCGGGCCGTCGTGCAAGATAAATTTGGGACGTCCTTTGCTCGCCGCCCGGATGCGCTCGTAAAGCTTGCGCTCGTGCCAGGCCTTGAGCATCAGGGGTTCGCGCTTGGCCAAATCGCCGCGCATCGGAAACGGCGTATCGGGCAGGTTCAGTGTTTTTTTGTAATCAGCCATTTTGTGCCACAAGGTTGCGCGCCAAAGCGGCGAAATAATTTCGGGTGTTTATAACGTCATTCGCAATTGCGCGCGTGAGTGTTTCGACGTCCGCATATTTTTCTTCGTCGCGCAATTTTTGCAGGAAGTCGACCTGCAGATGCGCGCCATATATGTCGCGTGTGAAATCGAGCAGGTGAACTTCCAGACAAGGCTGCGGAATTTTTTTGACGGTTGGACGCACTCCGAGACTTGCAGCGCCGGGTAGCGGCTGCGCGCCCAAGCCGTGCACTTTGACTGCAAAAATCCCCGACAGCGCCGGACGATTATGTTTCATCAGCACGTTCGCGGTCGGAAAGCCGAGCTTGCGGCCGAGCTGGTCACCGCGTACGACACGACCGCTAATACTATAGGGGCGACCCAGCAAGCGCTGCGCGCGCCGCATATCACCGGCGTGCAAGGCCTCGCGCACCGCAGTGCTCGATACACGCACTCCGTCTACCATCACGCTGGTCATCGCCTGCAATTCGAATTTGCAGCGACTGGCTGCTTGTTTCAACAAAGCAAGATCGCCGCTGCGCCGCGCGCCGAAACGAAAGTCATCGCCGACCAGGAGCCAGCGTGCGGCAAGTCCGCGGTGAAGGATGCGGGCAATGAAATCTTCGGGCGCAGTTTTTGCAAATTCGAAATCAAACCGGCGCACATACGTACGCTCGACACCGAAGCGCTCTAGCAACTCAAGTTTTTCGCGTAATGATGTCAGCCTGGTCGGCGCCTGGTCCGGCGCAAAAAATTCGCGCGGATGCGGTTCGAACGTCATCACGCATGGCGGTATGCTCAGTTCGCGCGCGGCGACAGTCAGGCGGGAAAGCATCGCCTGATGCCCGAGATGCACGCCATCAAAGTTACCGATCGTCAGCGCAACGGCCTCGGAAGCAGTGTCGGGCAGGGTCCGAAATACACGCATTAAACGACAGAACTCGCGCTAAAAGCTTGAATTCTAGCGTGTTTTGCGCTGCCGGGTCTAGGCGAAGAGCATGCCCCTTAGCGCATCACGATCACTTACGGCAAATCGCGCCCCTTGCACCGGTTCAAAAACGCGGCCAATCATCAGCAAAGCGGGGCCGCCATGCGGCATGCGCTCGCCGGCTGACTGTAACGCGCCGAGTGTCGTTGCAGTGGCCGCCATAGCCGGCAATGACGCGTTTTCAACAATAACAACGGGAATGTCATAGGCCATTCCATTGGCAATCAACTCGGCAGCCACTACAGCGACCTGGCCCGCCGCCATGTACATGACGGTCGTATCGGCACTGCACACGCTTTTTTTCCAGTCGCTCGCGTCTTCGCCTTCGCCCACGCGCGGTGTGACGAACGTAACGTTGCGGCTGACACCCCGCCGCGTCAACGACGTTTTTAAATCCGCGCTGGCGGCGAGCGCGGCGGTGATTCCCGGCACAACTTCGCAATTTACGCCAGCGGCATGCAACGCATCGATTTCTTCCTGCGCCCGCCCGAACAGCATTGGATCACCGCCTTTAAGCCGGACGACCAAGCTGTGCTTGCGCGCGGCATCGACCAGACGTTTATTGATAAAGCGCTGCTGAGTCGAGTGCTTGCCGCAACGTTTGCCCACGGCAACCTTTTCCGCGCGTTTCGCCAGCGCCAGTGTCTCGGGATGAACGAGTGCGTCGTAGAAGACGATGTCCGCCTCCGCGAGCAGGCGTGCCGCGCGCAAGGTGAGCAAATCAGGTGCGCCTGGACCGGCGCCGACGAGATGCACTGTTCCTGCCTGATTAATCATATCGATGCGTCTGTAGTATCGTTTTTCGGAATTGAACTGCGGCGGCGAAACAACGGCTGCGGACGCTCAACGGATGCCTGGTAGGCTTCGCTGAAATCTGCGAATGCAGTTATCGCTGCTTGCACATCCTGGTCCGCGCGCAATGCAAATGTGTCAAATCCACAGCCTGAAAGATAAAACAATTGATCGCGCAATACATCGCCGATCGCGCGCAGTTCACCTTGCCAGCCGCAACGCTCGCGCAGCAATCGCGCGATGGAATAACCGCGGCCGTCCACAAAATGCTCGAAGTGAACCGCGATCAATGCGAAATGCTTGAAGTCCGCCGCCAGCAGCGCGGGATCATCTTTACCTTCAAGCCATACGCCCAGCCGCGCCGTGCGTTTAACCAGCGCATCGCGCTGCGCCAGCCATACGGACAACGGCACAATCACGTCCCCATCGGACGGGATGTCAATACTGCCGTCCGCCGATAGCTTAAGCAGTTGCCAGTTGTCGGCGACGACTCGCCGCCGGCTGATGATGGTTGCCATAAACATATTCCTTAAAAGGGTTGATGCCGATGCGGCGAACCACATCGATGAAACGCTCTTCTTCGCTGTCGCGGCGCGCGAGATATAGTTCGATCAGACGCTCAATGACATCAGGCACCTCGGCTTGCGAGACTGACGGCCCGAGAACTTTACCCAGTGCTGCTTGATTGCCTTGCGCGCCGCCGATTGAAATCTGGTAATACTCGGCGCCCTGCTTATCGACGCCTAAAATGCCGATGTGGCCGATGTGGTGATGGCCGCAGGAATTCATGCAGCCAGAAATGTTAAGGTCCAGTTCTCCGATGTCGTGGAGATAATCAAGATCGTCGAAGCGCGCTTGCAAAGCTTCAGCGACGGGAATCGATTTGGCGTTGGCGAGCGAACAAAAGTCGCCACCCGGGCACGCGATGATGTTGGTAATCAGGCCAATGTTCGGCGTGGCGAGACCGAGCGCTCTGGCTCGCTGCCATAACTCGAAAAGATCTGTCTGGCGCACATCCGCAAGTATCAGATTCTGCTCATGCGACACCCGGAGCTCACCGAAACTGAAGTTGTCGGCGAGTTCGGCGATCGCATCCATTTGATCAGCGGTGGCATCTCCAGGCGGCGCACCGGTTTTTTTCAGAGACAACGTTACGGCAGCGTAGCCTGCAACTTTATGCGCCTGAACGTTGCGCCGCACCCAATTGCTGAACGCTTTATCAGTCGCGAGTGCCAACACATAGTCGGGCGACAACGCGTCGGATTTGCGATAGGCCGGGCGAGTGAATCGCTTCTCGATACGCTGAACTTCGTCAGAGGTCAGCGTCGCTGCGCCGCCTTTCAAGTGCGACCACTCATTTTCGACCTGTGCACGAAACACGTCCGGCGTGAGTTCCTTGACCAAAATTTTGATGCGCGCACGATACTTGTTGTCGCGCCGCCCGAAACGGTTGTAAACGCGGAGTATGGCTTCCAAGTAAGTCAGCAAATGCTGCCATGGCAAAAATTCGCGCATGACGGCGCCCAGGAGCGGCGTGCGCCCGAGACCACCCCCGGCAAACACGCGAAAGCCGACTTGGCCTGTCGCGTCCCGCGTCGCTTGCAACCCGATGTCATGCACCTGCGTTGCCGCACGGTCGGACTCGCTGCCACTTACCGCGATCTTGAATTTGCGGGGTAGGTAAGCGTATTCGGGATGGAACGTCGACCATTGGCGGATGATTTCGCACCATACGAGCGGATCAACGATTTCATCGGGTGAGGTACCCGCAAAGTGATCGGTAGTTGTGTTGCGTATGCAGTTGCCGCTGGTCTGAATGGCATGCATCTGCACGGTCGCCAGCTTGGCCAATATATCCGGGACATCCTCAAGCTTCGGCCAGTTAAATTGTATGTTTTGACGGGTACTGAAATGGCCGTATCCACGGTCCCATTTGCGGGCGATGTCGGCGAGTGCTCGCAACTGGCGTGAGGCTAACAGGCCGTAGGGAATAGCGATGCGCAGCATAGGTGCAAGGCGCTGAATATAAAGACCATTTTGTAGTCTTAATGGTCGAAAGTCATCCTCCGATAATTCGCCCGTCAGAAACCGTCGCGTCTGGTCGCGGAACTGAGCGACCCTTTCGTCCACCAGCCGCTGATCGATTTCGTCATATAGATACATGAATTCGGATGCTCTCTTTTGGGCAGGAAGGGAATGCTACCAAACGTTGGTTATATCGATAAGGAATATTATGTTAGTATGTTATAACTAAATAGAATAAACGAAAGTATGAAATTGCAGCAACTGCGGTACCTGGTCGAGATCGAGCGTCATGGGCTAAATTTGTCGATGGCGGCAGTAAAACTCCATACCTCCCAGCCCGGCATCAGCAAACAGATTAAGTTGCTCGAAGACGAGTTAGGCGTCGCTATTTTCGTGCGCAACGGCAAGCGCGTGACCGCGGTGACGCCCCCCGGCAAGGCGATCATCGAGATCGCCCGCCGCGTCCTTCATGAAAGCGAAAACCTGAAACAGGCTGCGCAGGATTTCGCCGACGAAGATAGCGGCAAGCTTGTTATTGCCACGACGCACACGCAGGCACGCTACGCTTTGCCAGCTATCGTGCAGCGATTCAGCCAGCTTTATCCAAAAGTTAAACTGGGCCTGGTTCAGGGCAGCCCCACGCAGGTCTGCCAATACGCGCTTGAAGGACAAGCGGATTTTTGCATCGCAACTGAAGCGATCGGGACCTTCGAGGAATTGGTGATGCTGCCGTGCTATGCATGGAACCGCTGCGTGATTACACCGCCAGGCCATCCGCTTCTTGAGCAAAAAACGCTGACGTTAGAGTCAATCGCAAACTACCCGGTCATCACCTATGATTTTGCTTTCACCGGCCGCTCGCAGATCAACCATGCGTTCGAGACACGCGGCTTACGACCAAATGTCGTCTTGACCGCAATCGACTCTGACGTCATTAAAACGTACGTGGCGCTCGGCCTTGGCATCGGCATACTGGCGCACATGGCATTCGATCCTGCGCGAGATACCAACCTGCGCGCAATCGACGCGAGTCACCTGTTCGAGTCGAGCACGACGCACATCGGCGTACCGCGCAACGCATACTTGCGCGGCTACGTTTATGACTTTATCGAGATGTTTGCGCCGCATTTATCGCGCAACGTTGTCGACGGCGCAGTGCACAAACAATCTCAAATCGACTACGACTTGTAAGCCCTCCGCGCCGATTCACCGCGGCTGTTATTTCGGCACAAGCCGTAGCAGAGCGACCGCCGCGAACTCATCCGACCAGTTGATCTCGCCGACTACGCTGTAACGCACGCTGCCATCCGGCGCGATAACAAAGCTCGTCGGCAGCACTTTTACATTCCAGTCACGCCGCGCCGCACCATTACGATCGAGCGGAATTTTAAAATCCACCGGAAAACGCCGCAAAAAATCTCCGACTTTATGTTCGGATTCCGCGAGATTTACCGCCAGCACTTCGAAGGGACGCCCGGCGAGTTTGCGTTTGAGTTCCTGCATCGACGGCATTTCATCGCGGCAAGGTCCGCACCACGTCGCCCAAAAATTCAGCAGCACGACCTTGCCGCGATAATCCGCGAGGTCGATGGTTGCGCCGTGGAGATCCTTAAGAACCAGGGCGGGCGTCTTGCCGCCAGACCAGGGCTTTAAATCCGCCGCAGATGAATGGCCAATGCTCAACACGCATGAAACAAATAAACACGACCGCGCGAAATTAAGCATCATCGTATCTGTCGCGTGAAGAGTGTGCCCGCGCTTTAACGGCGCCCGCGACCACCGGCAAGCGACGGCTCGCGGGATCCGGCATCACGCCGAGGCGAGCTCGCGCGACGTCATTTGATATCGGAAGTTATCGGGATCCAGCGTATCGAGGCGCCCTGCCGCTGTCTCGCATTGCGGGTACATCAGAAATGCTACCTTGCCGTGGGCCGACTTTGGCAGCGCTACATCGTGCGCAGTGTTGAACGCTAACCAATTCATTTCCCATGCGCCGAAAAGTTTCGCGCGGGCAGCTTTCACTTGCGCATCGTCGAGCGGCAACAAGACCCCGCCGCCTTTTTCCTCCAGAACAACCTTGCGGACGTCAGCCGGATCAACCGGGATCCAGCCATAACCGTCGGCGTAAAACTCGGCGCGGCAATGCTGCGCACGAGTCACGTCGTTTGAGTCGACGCCCAGGCTGCGATACCCGAGCTCCGATTTGGCCACGCGCACGCCATAGACGTCGCGCGCTGGAATTCCGCTGGCCCGCGCCAGCCCGACGAACAGCGCATTAAGGTCAGCGCACTTGCCGCCGAGATTCTGCGTCTCGAGCATGGTCTTGATGTCACCAATACCGCAGCCGCGGGTTTCAGGATTGCGGAATGTGTTATCGACTATCCATTCATAGATTGCGCGTCCTTTTTCGACGTTACCGCCGCGCACGCCTTTGGTAATTTCGCGTGCAGTGTCACGCACGATGCCGTCGGTCGGCATAAATTCGGTTGCGGCCAGATAACGCTGCAACTCGGCACGCTCGGGTTTTGCAACTCTGGCAGGCTTGCTCAAATCGACCGCTCGGTCGAGCGTGGCAAAGCGGCTGGTCACTGTCACGACGGGCGCCTTGAACGAAGCCGGCCATTCGGCAGCAATAAATTCAGCACCGTATTTGCCATCGGTCGCGCTGATGGCGCTGCCGCCGTCGATGCTCCACGTGCTGCCAAGATTCTTTTGATAATCGGTGTCGGCGACCAGCGGCAGCGGCAACCAAACGCGCGTCGTTCCCTCCGGCTTCAACACCTCGACTTTTGTTGTGTTCCATCTCCCACATGACAAGCGCAGTGCGCTGATCTGCAGATAAACGGGAAAGAGCTTCGCGAATAATGGAAGCATCTTCGGCGGC
>JANYCE010000343.1 GCA_025360445.1 Betaproteobacteria bacterium | reverse complement strand
TACTACCGGGGCGACGCCATGAAGGTGGACGACGAAAACTGGCACGTGCTGACTGTTTCGCGGCGCGACCCCGAAACTGGCGAATACACCATGGAGAAGGCGCCTTGTTATCACCTGGTTGGGGACGACGAGTAGCAATGTCCTCACGCAGAAGTTTGCGTTGACGCTTCTGCGTGAACCACCATATCGTGTGATGTGCTTCCCTATAATGCTGGCCGCTTATAGTCGCCGAGACCCCGCATGAATATTATTGAAAAAAGCGATGAAGAGATTTTAGCGGTAGCCAATCCACTGTGGCGCGGCCTCGTCACATTTTCGAACGAAGGAAAATACGAAGAATTCGTAAAGAAATTTTCCAGTTCCCTGTCGCTCGCCATGAATAATGTGGTGGCGGGCCACCAGTTCGCAAATAGTGAACTCGCGAGAAGTCTCTCTGATGACGTGGACCCGCTCGGCATCATCCGCCGGGGTGAACATGTGACGGTTCTTTACCGGCAGCGGAGCACTAAGAGGCAAGGTGAATGGCTTGGCAGACTTGTCCTCGGCTATGAAAATGAAGAGGTCAGGATTTTTGGTGCATCTATCTTCTAAAGCGGTTCGTTTGAATTCGATATGAGTGAAACCATCCAGGACGGCAAGTTTGTCGAGCTAACCTATCAGGTTATCGACAAGAAATCGGAGCATGTCCTCACCCGGGTCGAATTCCCGCTGGGTTATGTTCACGGACATAATGAAATTCTGGCCCCTTCCGTCCATAAGGAGTTGGAGGGCAAGTCCGCCGGCGACGTTATCGAAGTGCCGATCGATGGCAATCAGATCTTCGGCCCCCGAGACGAGTCGCTGGTGTTTACCGAACGCACTGTGAGCGTCCCCGAGGCGTATCGGCAAATCGGCACCTCCATCCTTATGGAAGGCGAGAAGGGCCAGACCCGCAGCTTTATCGTGACGCGTATGGACGACCAGACACTGACCATCGATGGCAACAATCCGCTTTGCGGCAGAGAGGTCGTCTTTAAGCTCGAGATACTGACCGTGCGCGAAGCAAATGATGAAGAGACAAGAGCAGGTGGGGCGATCATTGCGGGCGCGAATATCGACCCGTCACTCATGAGACCGGTTTGAGCAGCGGTGTAAAATGCGCTCACAATTTCGATTTTGTTACTTACACTTGCAATTCTGACTCACGGAAAAGGTTGACCTATGAGCGAGCAAAAACCGCCCACCAAAGTGCCTGACGGCCATACGCTTTTTTTGACAACGCGTCAGATGGCACCAAACGAAAAGGGGTTTGTCGGTTACGAAACCGTCTGGAAGCCATTCCAGAAGGAAGTCGAATACCAAACGCCGAAACAGCCGTAGGCATCAAAGTCGCATAGATGCGCCGGGCCGCGCAGCTTTTCGTTCAGCGCGCGGAGTGGCCGGTAAGTTTCACCTCGACGCGGTCGGCGGCGTCTATCGATGCGTAATAATCGCGCAACAGCTTCAACACCTCCGACCGGCTGAATTCCGCCGGCACTGCGTCGCCTTCGGACAGCCATTTGCGCAGCTTGGTGCCGGACACGAGCAGGCGTTGTTTCTCGTCGTGCGGACAAGTGCGAGCCGACGCCATGCCGCCGCATTCGTAGCACCAGAATGTCCAGTCGATCTTGAGCGGCTGAGTTTGTAGTGAGCCTTTCGGAATTTCATCGAAGATATGGTGGGCATCGAACGGGCCGTAATAGCTGCCCACGCCGGCATGGTCGCGCCCGACGATTTGATGCGAGCAACCATAGTTCTGCCGGAATAATGCGTGGAGCAGGGCTTCACGCGGTCCGGCATATCGCATGTCGAGCGGATAACCCGATTGCACGACTGTTTTCTGCACGAAATATTTTTCGATCAGCACGCTGATCGTTTGCGTTCGCACATCCGCCGGAATGTCGCCGGGTTTGAGATTGCCGAGCAACGAGTGCACGAGCACGCCGTCACAAACTTCAATCGCTATTTTGGCTAGATATTCATGCGAGCGGTGCATCGGGTTGCGGGTTTGAAAAGCTGCGACTGTAGACCAGCCGAGGTCCGTGAACATGGCGCGTGATTGCGCCGGTGTCATGTAGAGCGACCCGTATTTACTCGGAAATCCACCTTGCGACAACACTTTAACCGGGCCGGCGAGATTAATTTCCGCTTGATCCATAACCATCTTCACGCCGGGATGTTCTAGCTCTGCCGTCTTAAATACTGATTTACATTCGTGTTGCTTGTCGATCGTGTACTTTTCGCGCACGGTCATCGTAGCGAGCAATTCACCATTCTCACCGTCGACCAGCGCGATGTCGGCGCCGGGCTTTATAGCGCCAGCATCGGACTTGTTTGCAGATAAGGTAATCGGGATCGGCCAGAACAGGCCATTCGCAAGCGTCAGATCGTCGCACACGCTTGCCCAGTCGGCGTGAGTCATGAAACCGTCCAGCGGCGTAAAACCGCCAATTCCCAGCATGATCAAGTCACCGCGTTCACGCGAACTTACCGGAATTTTAGGCAGCGCTGCGGCGCGCGCTATTTCTGCGGCGAGTGCGGGACCATCCAGTAATAGGGACTTTAGAGTTGCGCCCCCGTGCGGCGAGACCAATGTGGACAGAAGAAACTCCTCAGAAGTTAGCAGACAGCTTTTACGTTTTTTACGCAGCAGAGATTAGCACGCGGCCCCGCGCTGAATTATTCAAATATTTTATCCGTGAATAAATCGATTGGTCCCGTTAGCGCCCGCGCGCCGTGCCAGAAATGCACGACAATTGTCAATCATGCACGCGAATGCGAGCCTGCCACATCACATTCATGGGTAAGTTTTTCGCATCATTTTTGCGCGGCACGGTGATTCTTGCGCTGACAATAGAACTTGAAGTACAAGTTAAAGCGCCACTGTTTACTGTCAAAGTCTGCATGTTATGATTCCGCCCGGCGTGGTGTGCTTCTTCCGTACTTCATCACGAAAACAGCTGGTTGACTAAAACAGCCTTTGGAGAATTGGCGCATTCGCGCCATTTTATTTGGACTATGCACATTTCAAGTTTAGTGGTGAGTCACGGCGCCCCGATCGTAAGCCGATCGAAACTCGCCGCCATCAGTCGCGGTGGCGTTACGTTCGCGCTGCTCTTCGGTGCGTGCGTGGTGATCCCTGCTCAAGCGCAGTCCCTGTTCGGAGCAGTTGATCCGTTTAAAGTTGAAAAAAAGGTGTCGCCCGCGCCGAATCAACCGTGGATTCCTGAGCACGCGCTACCGCAAGTCCCGATGCCGGCAAACCTTCAATCGTTGCCCACTGACTTGAACAGGCCGTTGTCGCTGGCCGAGCTTACCGAGATTGCGCTCAATCTCAATGTCAGAACACGCCAAGCCTGGCTGTTCGCACGCATCGAAGCCGCCCAAGCCGGGATCGATCACGCCGGCGACTTTCCGCAGATTACCGGACTCATCAGCGATCGAATCTCGCGGCCCATTTCAGCCACTTCGGGTTTTCCGAATACCACGCTGATCGATCAGGCGGGCAATTCGGCGACCTTCGCGGCGGGCGGGCGGCCCTATTCCGTCATTACGGCATACGGACCCAGCATCGCCCTCAGTTATGTGCTCTTCGATTTTGGCAAACGGTCGGCGGATAAAGAGGCAACCGGATATCGCCTGCTCGCTGCCAACTTGTCGCAAAACCGAACGTTGCAGGACGTGGCCTTCCAGGTAGAACAGGCTTATTACCGCGTGCTTGGCTTCGAGCAATTAGTGCGTGCGACACGCGAATCGCTGAAAAATTTTCAGACCGCTTTTGATGCTGCGCAGCGCCGCCGCGAATCGGGGCTCGCTACTGTGGCGGATGTCTACCGCTCCGAGACCCAGGTCGGACAGGCGCAACTCGTGTTAACCCGCAACGAAGGCGAGTACGCGAAAGCGCGGGGGTTGCTGGCGGTGGCGGCCGGCTTGCCCGTCAATTTCCCGTTGCAGTTGCAGACGATGTCGGCGCAGCCTGCTGTCACCGCCATTACGCAAACAATGGATGATTTTCTGAGGGACGCGAAAGCGAATCGGCCGGATCTCGTTGCCGCCGAAGCGCGCGCACTGGCAGCGCGCTCTACCGCCAAAGCAGAATCGCGCGCCGGCTTGCCGACGTTGCAGTTTGTTTCCCAATACGGGCGGCAAATTTACACCAGTGCGCTGACCTCGCAAGACACCTATTCGTTTGGTCTTAACCTGAACATTCCAATCTTCAGCGGGTTTGCTGACACGTACCGTGTCCGCCGTCGCGAGGAAGAGGCGAAGATAGCGGAGAACACGCGCGATCAGGTTTACTCTCAGACCGAGCAGGACGTCTGGCAGGCCTATTTCGATTTGCAGACGGCCGCGACGAGTATTGCGAGCGCAGACAATCTCGTTAAGAGCGCCGCGCAATCAGCGGATGCCGCGGTTGCGCGCTACCAGGGTGGCGTTGGCAGTCTGCTCGACCTGATCACCGCGCAATTCGATGACACGAACGCCAAGGTTCAACGAATTCAATCGCAATTGGACTGGTATCAGGCACTGGCGCGTTTAAATTTTGCAATCGGCGGCTCGGACGGCAAGACCATCGGCGCCAATCGGCCGTAGCGGCAGGCGAGTTTATTTTTCCATCCGGATAGCCGCTGAACCGGAATTAACCCACGAGATCCCCTTATGAAGCTCGCATTTAAAATGCTTTTGATAGCCTGCGTCATTGCCGCAGGCGCAGGTTACTACTGGTGGAAGTCACAGCCGGTCAGCCCGAACCCTCTCGAAGTTAAGGCCGGTAAAGCGACGAAAGAAGAGGGCAAGAAAGGCGCCGGTAAGCGCGGCAGCAGCGGCCCGATAACGGTGCGCACCGTAACTGTGTCGCGACAGGCAATGCCGGTGATCATCGATGCGGTCGGCACCGTTGAATCCGAGCACAGCGTGGCGGTGCGCCCGCAGGTCAATGGCGTCTTGACGGAGGTGTTGTTCAAGGAAGGTGACCGCGTAAAACAGGGCCAACCGCTGTTTCGGATTGACCCGCGCACCATGCAGGCCTCGGTCGATCAA
>JANYCE010000430.1 GCA_025360445.1 Betaproteobacteria bacterium | reverse complement strand
GGCAAAACGTCAAACCGGGATCAATTCAAAAAACATATTTTCTATGAGGCGCGGCCTTTACTCCGGGACCGGGCTTGTCCAACAAACGGTTCAGATCGCGGCTCGCTTCGCTCGCGCGATCTAACCTTAGTCGTTATACGCGCTGTTGGCTTTAAGCATGCCGATCAACATGGCGGCCTCCAGCACGTTCAGGTTTTCAGCCGATTTATCGAAGTACGTGCGGGCTGCCATCTCGATGCCGAAAGCGTTGTATAGGAATGGCACGGTATTCAAATAAGTTTCAAGGATTTCGCGCTTGGTATAAATCGCCTCAATCTTGAACGCCGTGATTGCTTCCTTGATCTTGCGCGTGAGTGTGGTCGCGCGGCCGATCTCCTCCGGGTATAGGTTGCGCGCAAGTTGCTGCGTAATGGTTGAGCCGCCCTGTAAGTCGCCCTGTAGCGTGTTGAGCAGCGCTCCGATGGTCCTCGTTAGGTCAACGCCGTGGTGCTCGTAAAAACGATGGTCTTCCATCGCAACCAGCGCGTCGATAACCGCCGGGGCGATTTTTTCGAGCGGTTCCCACTCGCGGTTAATGCGCTTGAATTCGGCGAGGACAACGCCGTCATGTGAGAGCAAGACGGACGGCGTTGCGTACTTCGCCTTGCGCAGATCGCCGATGCTGGGAGTGAATGGAATCAGTGCAAGCACGTACATCAGCATTAGCGCGGGTATCGCCAGCGCCACGCGAACGGGGTGCCGCCTGACCACTGCAGACAGGCGTCGAAAGCGCTCGACCATCGCGGCGCGAATGGAGGCAGGTTTAGGAGGCCCGGATTCCATGGCGCGCCATCATGTTGACCGGCCTTCGCGTCGCTCGCGCATTGGCAACGGTCTGCCAAAAGCTGCCGTGTAGCAAACAGCGCGCGAACGAGGCCGCCACTGCAGAATGGGCGTTGGAAAAACCTCCCCGACGAAGTCCGCAATCCCTTCGATGTTGGGCAGCTCGTCGAATAGTCCGGTCGCGGTTGTCATCGATTTTCGGCAACGTTTGGTTTTACGGCGGTTGAAGGATGCGTCGATGTTAAAAAGGTTGCGTCAGGCCAGTTGATCCACGCGCCGTGTCGATCGTCGTTTTTGTCGGTAACCGCTCATCGAACATAATGCACATCCGCAGCTATAGGCTCTTCTCGCCCCGCGAGGTAGGAAGTTGCTTACCGTCTACAAGCAATATTTCATCGCCCGTCGCGATCTTGCTGAACGCAGGCTAACGGTTACGAGCCGGCGGAGAATGGTACCATTTTAAGCGTTGCAGACGATTAACGGACGCGGCGCGGGCGCAGACAATCGGTGTGCGATGCTTCGAGTCAAATCTGGCAGGACAAGATTTTGCGAGCGTGAAAAGTCGCACCGCGTGAGAAAATGCACGCTCCAATTTGTTCACAGGGAGAATCCCATGAAATTGTTAGGCTCGCCTGGCAGTCCGTACGCGCGCAAAGTGCGTATCGTGCTGGCCGAAAAACGCATCGATTACGAATACATTCTCGATCGTCCTTCCAATCCTGATTCACGCGCCGCTGAGTTCAACCCGCTTGGAAAAATTCCTGTGCTCGTGCGCGATGACGGCCGCCCGCTTTACGATTCGGCCGTCATCGTCGATTACCTGGAAGGACTGGTCGCTGATCCGCGATTGATTCCAGCGGCATTCGACGAACGCATTGAAGTCAAACGCTGGGAGGCGCTCGGCGACGGCATCGCTGACGCGACCGTCGCGATTTCACACGATTTGCGCGAGCCCGAGTTACGACGCAAGCTCCCCGCGTGGTACGCGCGCCAACACCAGAAAATCCAGCGTGGATTGGCGACCATGGAGCGCGATCTTGGCAGTCGCGAGTTTTGTCATAGCGGCGCGTTCTCGCTGGCTGATATCGCTGCCGGGTTTGCGCTCGGTTATTTAGATCAGGTAATGCCGGATACCGACTGGCGCGAAAAGTCGCCAGCACTTGCACGACTCGCGCAACGCCTGTCGACGCGCGTATCGTTCATTGCGACCAAACCCGCCGCGTGACGATTAATCAATTAAACCGATCAAGGATGAGCCTTTAATGAGCGACCTCGAATACAGCGTCAAAGACCACATCGCGACACTATTGCTGAATCGTCCTGCCAAGAAAAACGCTTTCACTGACGGCATGCTTCAGCAGTGGCGCCAGAGTTTACTTGATGCACAGGACGATCCTGCAGTACGGGTCATCGTGGTGACCGGCGCCGGCGATGCATTCTGTTCAGGCGGGGATTTGGGCCGGCGCACGAGCGAGCCGCAGGCAGTCGAGCCGACGATACTTGAACGCAAGCAGCGATTTGGCAAAACGACGCACTCGGTTGCTCTGACCATTCCGCACATCGACAAGCCGATCATCGCAGCAGTAAACGGAGCAGCGGTCGGCGCCGGTATGGACATGGCGCTGATGTGCGACATCCGGCTCGCTGCGCGCTCCGCTCGATTCGCGGAAGCCTATGTGCGTGTGGGCCTGATACCGGGTAACGGCGGTTGTTACTACCTGCCACGCATCGTCGGCGTGGCGCGCGCGCTCGAACTGCTGTTAACAGGTGAATTTGTCGGTGCGGAAGAGGCACTGAAAATCGGCCTCGTCAATCAGGTTTACGACGACGACAAATTTCTTGATTTCGTCTATGCCTACGCAAAAAGAATCGCGTCGATGCCGCCTGTAGCCGTGGCGATGATCAAGCGCGCGGTGTATCAATCGTTGACGTGCGATTTGCGCACAAGCCTTGAACTGATCGCATCGCAGATGACCATTGTTCAGACCACCGATGATTATCGCGAAGCGATTGCCGCTTATAAGGAAAAGCGTCCGGGCAATTACAAAGGCAGTTAAGCCATTTTACTGAGCGATGTACGCTGGCGCCTGGTCGAAAATGTTTTGTTTGCTGCGGTGATGCCGGCCGCAATTCGCGGCGACAACCAGAGTCCGCTGAGCGCGCGATTGGCCGCGCCGACATTCACTACGATGAAGTGCCGGGATTTTTGCGGCGAGACTTCAACAAACCGTGATTCCCGGGCGAGTTTGTGGAGGCAGCGAAGACTAAGTTTTAAAGTTGAAGGTGAACGCCACGCACTCAAACCATTACTGTCAACCAGCATTGCGAGCGCATGATCGAGTACTCCAATGAGGACTGGTAGTGCGGCGCCGACTATCTGTGCGAAACTCTTCGCGCCGACTCAGGGAGGCAGTATGTGACGAGTTGGTGGGCTGATGTGCGAATTAAAAAAAGGGCGGGCCAACGTCTCGGCAATAAGCGATGGAATTATTGCTTTGATGCGCTGCTAACGATCTGGTATGAATAAACTCGAAGAGCTACAGCCCAACGCTGCCGTGCGCGGCATATTGCCCGACGCTCTTGTCACAGTCGTTAGCGTGCAGTGGTTCGGTTCCGAAGCGCTCGAACTTACCTATAAGACGCCGGCCGGCAGGGTCGCGAACGAGTTGCTTTATCGTCACGACGAACCGCGTATCGAAGTGGTGGAGCAGGGGCGCCCGTGGAGTTTCGACGGCGACGGCAGACTCTTTCGTCTCGTATCTGAAGCGCATCGCATTCGTTTGGCACACTTGTTTGATCCTGTGCTGGCTGTGCACACTTCACTGGTTGATCCGCTTCCACACCAGATCACCGCGGTGTACGAGGCAATGCTGCCGCGCCAGCCACTTCGCTTTCTGCTCGCCGACGATCCTGGCGCCGGCAAAACCATCATGGCCGGACTGCTAATCAAGGAACTGATCGCCCGCGGAGATTTACAACGGTGCCTGATTGTTTGTCCCGGAAGTCTTGCGGAGCAATGGCAAGACGAGCTTTACCGTCGTTTCCATTTGCCGTTCGAGATACTGACCAACGACAAACTCGAAGCCGCGCGTACCGGCAACTGGTTCCTCGAAACCAACCTCGTCATCGCGCGCCT
>JANYCE010000337.1 GCA_025360445.1 Betaproteobacteria bacterium | reverse complement strand
TCCGTGCTGATGATGCAGGTGTATATCGACGGGCATCCGGAGCTTTTTCCGACCGCCGCGCAACGCGCCGATTTGCGGCTGCTGTTTCTGTGCATCATTCTCGGTATCACAAGCTGGACGGGCCTGTGCCGGCTGCTCCGCGGCGAAGCGCTTAAACTAAAAGAGCTTGAATATATTCAGGCCGCGCATGCCTTCGGCGTGCGTCATCACCGCATTATTACCCGCCATATACTGCCGAATGTGATGCACATCGTGCTGATCTCCGTGGTGATGGAATTCAGCGGGCTGGTGCTGGCCGAGGCCGTGCTGTCGTATGTGGGGGTCGGCGTTGATCCTTCGATGAATAGTTTCGGCACCATGATCAATAATGCGCGGCTCGAAATGGCGCGCGATCCGATGGTGTGGTGGTCGCTCGCCGCGGCATTTGTTTTCATGGTTACGCTGGTGTTGGCCGCCAATCTCTTCGCGGACGCAGTGCGCGATGCGTTCGATCCGCGCGTGCGCGCGCGCGGGCTGTCGCTCAGCGCGCTGTTTAAAACGCGCAACGCAGCGCCGGCCGCGAAAGATGCGCCATGAGTGCGGACCTGCTCGAAATCCGTGAGTTATCGACCTGGCTGGTGAGCAACGACGAAATCGTCCGCGCGATCGACGCTCTGTCCCTTGCGATCGGGCGCGGCGAAACCTATGCATTATTAGGCGAGTCGGGGTGCGGCAAATCGATGACCGCGCTGTCGGTCATGCGCCTTTTGCCCGATGCCGGTCAGGTGGTGGGCGGCGCAATCAATCTCGACGGGGCCGATCTGCTGAGTCAGTCCGAAATCGCGATGCGCGATGTTCGCGGGCGGCGCGTCGCGATGATATTTCAGGAGCCCATGCTGAGCCTGAATCCGGTCATGCAGATCGGGATGCAAATCGCGGAGACTCTGCAGCGACACACCGATCTGTCAGGCGCGGCGCTCGAAGCGCGAGTGCTCGAGCTTCTAAACTCCGTAGGCATCCCGGATCCGGCGCGCCGGCGTACCGAGTACCCATTCCAGATGTCGGGCGGCATGAAACAGCGCGTGATGATTGCAATCGCGCTTGCCTGCGGTCCTGAATTGCTTATCGCCGATGAGCCTACGACCGCGCTTGATGTGACAATCCAGGCACAAATCCTTGACCTGTTGCGCGAACTGCAAAAGAAAACGGGCATGTCGGTTTTATTGATCACCCATGACCTCGCGGTAGTCTCGGAAATGGCGCAGCGCGTTGCCGTCATGTATGCGGGTCAGATTGTGGAGACGGCGACGCGCGAGAAATTTTTTCGGCAGCCCGCGCACCCTTACGCGCGCAAGTTGTTCGATTCGCTGCCGGGCAACCATCGCCGCGGCGATACGCTCGCGGTGATTCGTGGCACGGTGCCGCCGCTCACGCGCGAATTCAAGTGCTGCCGTTTTGCCGACCGGTGCGACTTCGCATGGGATTTGTGTCGCACGGTAGTGCCGCCCTGGTACGATCTTGGCAACGCGCAGGGCGCGCGCTGCCACCTGTATGGAAAGGATGCGGAAGACCGGCTGGCGGCTGCGGAGGCGCAAAGAAATACGACGCCCGTCCAGCGGCCGCCAGCCGCTGCGCCAGCAGCCAACAAAGAGCGCGCGTTATTGCAGGTCACCGGTTTAAAGGTGCACTTTCCGATTCGCAGCGGCTTTTTGAAACGCGTGACATCACACGTAAAAGCAGTTGACGGCGTGTCTTTATCGATTGCAGCCGGTCGCACGCTGGGCCTCGTTGGCGAATCGGGCTGTGGCAAAACCACCGTGGGAAAAGGGATTTTGCGGCTGGTGGAACCGACCGGCGGCCGGGTCTTGTTTGAAGGGCAGGACCTCGCGCGGCTCACGAATTCTGCGATGCGCGCAAAGCGCAGCGAAGTGCAGATTATTTTTCAGGATCCGTATGCGTCGCTCAACCCGCGCATGCGCGTGACCGAGATTCTCGAGGAGGGCATGGCCGCGCTCGGGATAGGGCGCACGACGAGCGAGCGCGCGACCCGCATCGACCGTCTTCTCGACGAAGTCGGCCTCGCGCCGGAAATGAAGCTGCGCTTTCCGCATGAATTTTCCGGCGGCCAGCGCCAGCGCATTGCGATCGCACGCGCATTGTCGGTCGAACCGAGGCTCATCATTTGCGACGAGCCAACCAGCGCGCTCGACGTTTCCGTTCAGGCGCAAATATTAAATTTGCTCAAGTCTTTGCAGGAGCGCAAAGGCCTCGCGTACCTTTTCATCACCCACAATATATCGGTGGTCGAGTTTCTCGCGCACGAGGTAGCGGTCATGTATCTGGGACGCATCGTCGAAGCGGGCGCAGTTGACGAGGTGCTCAAATCACCGCAGCACCCGTACACGCGCGCGCTGCTTTCGGCCGTACCCGTGATCGATGCGACGACGCGGCATGAATTTATTCGGCTGCAGGGTGATCTGCCATCGCCGGTAAACCCGCCTACGGGATGTTATTTTCACCCGCGATGCCCGCAGGCGATGCCGGAGTGCGCTGTTACCTATCCGGGTGAGTCGCCGTTATCGACGACGCGCCTCGTGCACTGCCATCTTTACAAAGCCATAAAATAACCGACGCTCAAGTCAGCGTGGTTTTTTTCGGGGCGGTGCATTTTTCTTTCCAGTCAGTGTCGTGTTCGCCTTAGTGGCTGCAGCGGATCGCTTGCCCGCCTGGGACCCCGCTTTTATCGTTCTGCCTTTGCGCGAAACTTTGTTTGCAGATTTCTTTGGCAGACTGCCGCCAGTTAATGCCGCCAAAGGAATATCCGGCAAATAGGGTTTTGCGCTGGCGACTGCCGGGACAAGCACGGTGGTGCTGCTGCCGGCGACGCCTTTCAAGCCTATGCCGTTTGCCGTTTTCAGTTGCGCGACGCTAATGCCATAGCGTGTGGCGACACGATCGAGCGTTTCACCGGGCTTTAATCTATAAGCTTCCCACGAGACCAGCGGTTCGTCGTGGTTCTCCATATTCGAGCGAAATGTGGCGACCTTGTTGGCGGGAAACAACATTACGCGATCACTGTCGGCCCTGATGACCGGACCGTTGTTGCCCGGATTCAACGACATAAATTCATCGACTGACATCTCTGCGAGTTTCGCTGCGAGTTTGACGTCAATGTGCCTGGTCGTCGGCACGGCCACAAAGTAAGGTTGATTCGGCACCTCAGTGAGATCGATCCCGAATTGTGCGGGATTGGCTATGATATTTTTGACGGCCTGCAGTTTCGGCATGTAGTTGCGCGTCTCGGCCGGCATGGTCAGGCTGCGATAATCGGTTGGCAAACCTTTGGCGACATTTTTAGCCATCGCGCGCGATACCGCGCCTTCGCCCCAGTTGTAGGAGGCGAGCGCCAAATCCCAGGTGCCGAACATCTCATACAATTTTTCGAGATAGTCGAGCGCCGCGTTGGTCGCGGCGGTGACGTCCCGACGGCCGTCGTACCAGAAATTCTGCTGCAGCCCGTACGCCTTGCCGGTCGAGGGCATGAACTGCCAGATGCCCGACGCGTGCGCGCGCGAGTATGCGACCGGGTTGTACGCGCTCTCGATAATCGGCAGCAGCGCGATTTCACTCGGCATGCCGCGTTTCTCGACCTGCTCCACGATGTAATACAAATAGCGGCTGCTGCGCGCGACGATGCGCGAAATGTAGTCAGGCCGTTTGGCGAACCATTCTTCCTGTTCGCGCACGAGCGGGCTCGTCATATCGGGCAGTCCGAAGCCGGTGCGGATACGCTGCCACAGGCTGCTTGGCCTCAAAGTGAGGTCCATCATGGTTGGCGCGAACGCAGCAGGCGGCGCGAAGGGTGACGATCCAGTCGCTGATTCTGCGCCCGGCGGACGCAACTCCGGCCCGGCAGTCTCAGCTGGCAATGGCGCATTGGCAGGATCGTGACTCGGTTGCGACGTAGCGGGCGGCTCGCCGGGTTCAACTTCGGCGGCGCGTGGCAACGATGCGTGAACGGTCACAAAAAGTCCGGCCGTGAGCAGCAGGGCTCTGGCTAATGGCTGCATAGATTGCAGTCCCGGTCTATTTGAACGCGGCCATGTTACTAACCGCTGCTCAGTCAGTCAAGGTTGAAATTCCCTAAAATAATCAAGGGTCAACCTGAAATTTCATCACCGCGTGATGCCGGCCCGGCGCTGAATTTTTTTAACGCCGCCGCCGCTTAAAAATTGTTTTTCCACTCGCGCAACGCCCCCAATACGCTGACTTCGTCAGTCAAGCGCTCACCCGCATGCTTGCTTGCAGCGGCGACCACCGCCGGTTCCGAACAGCGCATGAACGGGTTGCCGAGCAGTTCCTGCGCCAGTGTTGTAGGCAGAGTTGCCTCGTCGTTTGCACGTAGTGCGCCGGCTGTCTTTTCCCAATTCACCAGTTCAGCGTTACCGGCTTCGACGGCGCGCGCAAATTTGATGTTGGAAAGCGTGTATTCATGACCGCAATAGACGCGGGTCGCCGCCGGCAGTCGCGCCAGTTTCGCCAGCGCTGCATGCATGTTGGCCGGCGTGCCCTCGAACAGCCGGCCGCAGCCGCAGGCGAATAGCGTATCCCCGCTAAACAGCATGCCGCCGCCGTAAAAGGCGATGTGCGTGCGCGTATGCGCGGGGATCTCCAGCACTTGAAACTCGATTCCAAATGCAGGCAGTATAAATGTGTCGCCTTCGCGCAAACGATCGCTGACGGTCGGAATACGTTCGTCGTAGGGACCATAAACCGGCACCGGGAAATGCTCCAGCAGTTCAGCATTGCCGCCGACGTGGTCAGCATGGTGATGAGTATTAAGAATGGCGGTCAGCGTAAGCTTGTGTGCGCGTAGATAGGCCAGCACAGGCGCTGCTTCGCCGGGATCGACCACTGCTGCATTGCTGCCTTGCCGGAGCGTCCACACGTAGTTGTCTTGGAACGCGCGAACGGGATTTACGGTGAGATCATTCATATTAATAGGCTCGTTGAGGTTGATGCGGAGGCGGTATCTTTGTTTTAAACTGGCGGCATGTCAACGCCGACAAACATGCAATCACCGGATGCGTGGCTCGCCACGCCGCTCGGACGCTATCTGCTCGAGTGCGAATACCGGTACTTTGACGAAACCGTGGCGGACTTGTTCGGCTACAACGCATTGCAGCTGGGCCTTCCCGAACATGATTTTCTGCGCGCGAGCCGGATCCCGTTTAAATGCCACGTCGCGCGCGGCGGGCCCGCCGGCCTGCATGCGCGCTTTCGGGACCTGCCGATTGCAAGTAACAGCGTTGACCTGCTGGTGCTGCCGCATGTACTTGAATTCAGCGTAAATCCGCACCAGATCCTGCGCGAAGTGCAGCGCGTGCTGATGCCTGAGGGACACGCCGTGATCGCGTGCTTTAACCCGTGGAGTCTATGGGGGGTACGCCGGCTCTTCAATTTCACGCCCGAAGTGTATCCGTGGGACGCGCAATTCATTAACCTGCCGCGCATAAAAGACTGGCTCGCGTTGCTCGAGCTCGAAATCAGCGCCGGAAAAATGGGCTGTTACGCGCCGCCGTTCGCCCAGGACAAGTGGCGCAAGCGGTTCAACTTCATGGAGGCGGCGGGGGACCGCTGGTGGCCGATAGCCGGCGGCGTTTATTTTTTGCACGTGATAAAGCGGGTGCGCGGCATGCGGCTTATCATGCCGAAATGGCGCGAGGAAGGGGTGCGCCGACCCAATCTTTCAGTGGTGCCCAAGACGCAGGACAACAAGATGCCGGCCGCGGCGAGCGAGCCGGTCAACGCGCGCACCGTTACGCGATGACCGGGGATGCAGTCAACGTCTTTACCGACGGCGCGTGCAAAGGCAATCCAGGCGTTGGAGGCTGGGGCGTGTTGCTACATTACGGTCCGCGCAAACGCGAGCTATGCGGCGGCGAGGCGCACACCACCAACAACCGCATGGAACTCACGGCGGTAATCCGCGCGTTAGAAGCGTTAAACCGAAAATGCCGCGTAAGATTGCACACCGATTCTAAATACGTGCAGCAAGGCATCACCGAATGGATCCACGCGTGGAAAAAGCGCGGCTGGAAAACGTCCGCCAAGAAGCCGGTCAAAAATGAAGATTTGTGGCGCCGCCTCGACGAGCTGGTGCAAGGGCACGAAATCGAATGGCTGTGGGTGCGGGGCCATAATGGTCACGACGGCAACGAGCGCGCCGACGAACTGGCGAATGCCGGCGTTGAAACAATCAGGGCGGAAGGAAAGGCAGCGAGCAACTGAGGGCAGCGAGCAACCAAAAATCGGTAATGATGTTTGCTGCGCCGGTTAAACTCGAAAAAAAATATGCGGCAGATTATTCTGGATACCGAAACCACCGGTCTCGATCCCAAGCTTGGCCACCGCATCATAGAAATCGCGGCGGTCGAAATTGTCGATCGGCGGCCAACCGGCAATCATTTTCATCGCTACGTTAATCCGGGGCGCGCCAGCGACGAAGGGGCTCTCGAGGTTCACGGCCTCACCGACGACTTTCTGCGTGACAAGCCGAAATTTTGCGACATTGCGAAAGAATTTCTCGAATTCGTCGCCGGCGATGAGCTCATCATTCACAACGCCGCGTTCGACTGTGCATTTCTCGATGCCGAACTCGGGCTGCTCGACTTAAGTCCGATTAGCGGGCATTGCCCGCAAGTGGTCGACACGCTGCGCATGGCGCGCGATCTCCACCCGGGCAAGAAGAATAATCTGAATTCTTTGTGCGAGCGCTATCTGATCGACAACTCGGCGCGCACGCTGCATGGCGCGCTGCTCGACGCTAATCTGCTGGCTGAAGTTTATCTCGCAATGACGCGCGGCCAGGACAGTCTCATGATCGACTCCGCGCCGACGCCGCAGGCGGAAACGCGCCGTGCCATGAGCGAACTCACGTTGGTAGTGATGGTCGCCACGGCTGAAGAACTGGCGGCCCATGATTTGCAGCTCGCCGAAATCGACAAGGCGAGTCGCGGCGCCTGTGTGTGGACCAGGCTCGCCGCAGCCTGAGAATTAAATTTCTTCGCCGCGCGCAAGCTGCGCGCACACGGTGGTGATCAGGCGGCGGGAAATGCTGATGCTCGGCGGCAGTTGCGGCAACTGCTCGGCGTCGAAAAAACGCGCGTCTTCAATTTCGACACCGTCCGGACGGATCTCTCCGCCGGCATAGTCGGCCACGAACGCAACCATCAGCGAATGCGGGAAAGGCCAGGGTTGACTGCCGAAGTAACGGATGTTCTCGACTTCCACGCCGACTTCTTCGCGCGTTTCGCGGCGTACTGTTTCTTCGAGGGTCTCACCCGGCTCTACGAAGCCCGCGAGCGCGCTGTAACGGTTCGGCGCCCAGTCCTTCTTGCGACCGAGCAGGACTTCACGGCCGCGCTTGATCAATATCATGATCGCAGGCGACACCGGCGGATAAACGGTGAAGCGGCATCGGGGGCAGGCCCGCGCGCGCTCTTCGGTTCGCGCCACGGTCGGCGTTGCGCAACGGCTGCAAAACTGGTGATTGCGATCCCACTCCATGATTTGATAAGCCCGGCCCGCCAGCACTGCCAGCGGTTCATCGACAAGGCCAAACACCGCGCGCAGCCCGTGCATTGAATGACCTGCCGGCATTTCGTTGGCGTGTTCGAGTTCGGCGACATAACAATGCTCGCCGCCATAAGTGCCGAGGTAGAGACTGCGCACCGCACGCACGCCGAGATCGGTGACTTCATGGCAGCGCGGCAGCCTGGCGGCGTCTTCAAAGCGCTCGATGAGGAGCTCGCCCCGATGAAAGGCGAACCATAATGCGGGCCCTGTGCGGCCCGGGGGCGGGGTGACCAGCGGCTGATATTCGTGTGACATGAGTTCCCGGGTTTTTCAGGGATTGACCGACCGCACACGCGTCAGTCCGCCGACGCAGCCCTTAACGCCGGGTTTGGTGCGCGCTTCGAATTGATACACTTCTCCGGCGGTGACCGAGAGGGTGTGCGGACTATTCGCGCCGTCGCAGGCGATGTTGACGGTGTGACGGCCCGGCGCCAGTTCTACCGGCCCGTAGGGCTCTTTAACCGGCTTGCCGTCAACGTCGACCACGCTGACACGTGAGCTCAATCCGGGAGCGCTGTATGAAACCACGTCACCGGACATGATGAGCGCGACGGTGCGCGGCGCACGCGTGCCGGCAGGCGGCGCGGCGCAACCCGCGACCAATGTTGCTGAAAAAATTGCGAATACGACGTGCACGGTGCGAATTTTCATGGCGGGCTCCTCTGATTGCGATAATGCGCTGCAAGCTGCCGCGAGCCGTCACGTTACGACCCACTGCGTTTTACAACTGAAGGCGAATATTACTATGTGCGGATGGGGTCACGCCGCCGGGCGCGCAACGTCGGCCCGTAATTACGCAAATGCGGAACTAAAAGCACCGGCATCAAACCAATAGTGTTGATGATTGATCTGCCCGCACAAAGCGCCTTGTTTAATTTCGCCGACGAACTTCCGCACGGGCTTGTTTATCAGCCCGATTTTCTGAGCGGCAATGAAGAGGCCGCGTTGTTGCAGACCGTGAGCGGGTTGCCATTCAACGAAGCGCGGTTTCAGCAATACACGGCACGCCGCCGCATAGTGCGGTGCGGCGAAGGCGCATACCCGGCGAGCTACGGTCCGGAAGCAAACAACGTAAATCCACCACGTCCGTTTCCAGAGTTTTTGGCGCCCCTGCGCGACCGCGTTGCCGCATGGCGCGGCATTGCCGCCGCCGAAATCGTGCACGCGCTGGTCACCGAATACAGGCCGGGTACCCCTATCGGGTGGCATTCCGACGCGCCGCATTTCGAAATCGTCATCGGAATCTCGCTCGCCGGCCCCGCACGTATGCGCTTCAGGCCGTACGCGGAAAAAAACGCGGTGGTCGAGATCGAACTCGCCCCGCGTTCTGCATATGTGATGCAAGACGAGATCCGCTGGCATTGGCAGCATCAGATACCGCCGGTTAAGCAGGTGCGCTACTCGATTACATTTCGCACGTTGGCTAACGATCGTGTAAAGCGGCCGCACGCGCGGGCACCTTCGCGCGCCACCCGCGTTACTTCCGACACAGGGAGCAATAACATGGGAAACGCGAAAAGCAAAACGTCGCTTGAAGAGATTCTAAAAAAATACGCGGGGACAGATTAGCCGGTGACCTCGCATCTGCTCGCGCGTCTGCGGCGCGATATGCGAACCGGTGCGCAGCGGCTTTATCAATCGCTGACAGTGCGTTTCGAACGCGGGCGGCTCGAGCGTGTGCGCCTCGCCGCAAAGGGGGCGGTCCGCTGGCCGGGCCGGGCGTGGCTGCCGCGGTGATGCTCTGTGCGAACACCAGACTGAACTGGCGGAGCGGGGATACAAAAAAATTGCGGTTGCTAATCCTGCGCCGCTGGAAGTTGCTCGCCGCCTAGCGCCATGTCCTACGTCTAAATCCGCATTCGCCTAATAATTAAAATGAGGCCAAAAGGGTAAGCTGGATCTATTGGTCTCGAAACATGGGTGTTGCGCGTGTGGTTCAATCCACTGTTCGATCCGTTCGTTGAAACCGCTTATCACGATTATTCGTTGCGCGGCATTGCACGTCGCCGGACTGACCGTCTTTTTAAGTGCTGCGCTGGAAGTTCGCGATTATTGTTTCGGCAACGGAAAGTGTGCTGCACGACTATATATTTCCCGAAATGTTTACGCATGCGGATGCAGGCATCGCGCGTGCGCGCGACAAAGGCCGGCAGGTAAGCGACAACTGGCTCCAATTGATGGAGCTGCATGCGCCTGCCGCGACGCGATGCTAACGCCGCGTATCGCAACTACAACTTTCATTTTCGTTCCCTCCAGTTAAATAGTTGATCCGACCAAGGCTCCGCTCAAACGCAATTACACTTATCACAGAGATTCAGCATGGCAAAGTATGGACAAAAAGCATCAGCCAAGGTCGGGCGCGCGCTGCATAAGCGCAAGCGCGGCGAACTCAAAAGCGGTACCTCAGGCAAAACCGTAAAGAGCCGTAAGCAGGCAATTGCCATCGGCCTGTCAGAAGCGCGACGTGCAGGCGCCAAGGTGCCGTCAAAGAAAAGCAGCAAGAAAAGCGGCGCGAAAAAAAGCAGCAAAAAAACGGTAATAAGAGCAGCAGGAAAAGCACCAAGCGCCCGAACAGCAAGTCAAACAACCAATAGCCGCGAGCAGTATGAGCGTCACCGAGCCCGTGCCGAACGTAATCAACTTTACCGTGCGCCCGCAAGCGTCCGGTCAATGGCGCGTGTGCGAGGAAGGTTTTGAAAAATCAATAGCAGAATTCGACAACAGTGAAAGCGCCGAGCAATATGCGTTGCGTCTGGCTGCAAGTAAGGCTAACTGGAAAGTCGACGTTTACGACGCCGGCGGTTCATTGGTTGGCACCTACAACAGTGAGGACGATGCCATGCCAAAGCCTGCGATCGAATAAAGCGCCAACAATCCCGCGTGCTTCCCACCTGCTAAACGAGGTCAAGAGAATGCCCACCGCCAGAGAAAATCCCGCTCCCGCTAAAAAACGCCAACCGCCGCAAATGAAGGGCGAGTCAAAACTGCCATGGCGTAAGCAACGCCAGAGGGCGCCGGGCCTTGAGTCGCAACTCGACCCCCAACCACGTTTTAAAGCGCCGCGATACAAGGCGGCAGGAAAGATAAAAAACAAAATCGCTTTGATCACTGGCGGCGACTCCGGTATCGGCCGGGCGGTTGCCCTGCTATATGCGCGCGAGGGCGCAGAGGTCGCCATCAGCACCCACCTAGGTGTTTTTAGCGGCCGATGCCGATTCGTCATACATCACCGGCATCGTGCTGCCGGTGATGGGCAGAGAAACGACCGGCGGCCAGCGGACGTTGAGACGTTGGGACATTGGCTAAAGCGCTAAACGCTCAACGTTAAAACGCAGGCGGGACGGACGCGTCGTAAACAATAGAGGAATACAGCATGGCCGGTAACGGGTTTACATCGCAGTTTTCACTCGTTAAAGAAACCGTGAGTTCGTGGAGCGATGACTACGCGCCGAGCATGGGCGCGACGCTCGCTTATTACACGCTGTTCTCCATTGCGCCGCTTTTGCTAATCATCATTTCAATCGCCGGCCTGGTGTTCGGGCGTGAAGCCGCGCAAGGCGAAATTTTCGGGCAGCTACAGCAACTCATGGGGCAGGAGGGTGCTAAGGCTGTCGAAGGCCTGCTGGCAAGTGCGGACGAATCTAATGCCGGCGTAGTTGCCGGCGCACTAAGTTTTTTGCTGTTGTTGTTTGGCGCAACCACCGTGTTCGGCGAACTGCAGGATGCGTTCGATCGAATTTGGCGGGTGCCCACCCAGCCGCGCACGGGCGGGTTATGGGGCCTGTTGCGCGCACGCTTGCTGTCGTTCGGCATGCTGCTCGGAATTTCATTTTTGTTAATGGTATCGCTGGTGTTTTCCGCCGCTATTTCAGCGCTTGGAAAATGGTGGGGTCCGCTGTTCGGCATGGGCGAAGTTGTGCTGCAGATAACCAATTTTGTCGTAAGTT
>JANYCE010000341.1 GCA_025360445.1 Betaproteobacteria bacterium | reverse complement strand
ATGATTTTAGCGAGCACGTTGGTCACACCCATCACTTCGAAGATTGCGCGCATCGGACCGCCGGCGATGATGCCGGTGCCATCCGACGCCGGCTGCATGTAGACGCGCGCCGAACCATGACGGCCAATTACCGCGTGATGCAGTGTGCCGTTTTTCAAATTAATTTTGACCAGTTTGCGCCGCGCTTCGTCCATTGCCTTCTGGACTGAGATCGGCACTTCGCGCGCTTTGCCTTTGCCCATGCCAACGCGGCCATCGCCGTCGCCAACCACGACAAGTGCGGCGAAACCCATGACGCGACCGCCCTTTACCACTTTGGTCACGCGGTTGATCGCGATCATTTTTTCGCGCAGGCCGTCGCCGCGTTCTTCGCCGCCCGCCATCCTGTTTGCCTGTAATTTCGCCATGTCGTTTCCTAGAACTTTAGCCCGTGCTCGCGCGCGGCTTCCGCCAGCGCCTTGACACGACCATGATACTTATACCCACCGCGGTCGAAGGCGACCGTCTCTATGCCAAGTGCTTTCGCTTTTTCCGCGATCAGCTTGCCCACCGCTGCCGCTGCTTCAACATTACCGCCGTTTTTGACCGACTTGCGCAGTGCCGGTTCGATCGTCGATGCGCTAGCCAGAACTTTCGAGCCGCTCGCATCGATGACTTGCGCATACATGTGCCCGTTGGACCGATACACGGACAACCGCACGACGCGCAGCTCGGCAATTTTGCGGCGGGTTTGCTGAGCGCGGCGAAACCGCGCCTGATGCTTGTCTTCTTTCATCTCTCGCCTTTACTTCTTCTTGGTCTCTTTGAGAATGACTTTCTCGTCGGAATAACGCACGCCCTTGCCTTTATATGGCTCGGGACGGCGATAAGCGCGAATTTCGGCCGCGACCTGCCCGACCACCTGCTTGTCGATTCCCTTGATTAAGATCTCGGTTTGCGTCGGCGTTTCAACTTTGATTCCGGCCGGCATTTGATGCACAACGGGATGCGAAAAACCGAGCGTCAGGTTCAGTTTGTCGCCCTGCGCCTGCGCGCGGTAACCGACCCCGACCAGCGTGAGCTTCCGCTCGTAGCCTTTGGTCACGCCCTGCACCATGTTCGCAACCAGCGCCCGCATCGTGCCCGACAACGCATTCGCGGCGCGCGACTCATTAGCGACCCTGAACTGCAACTGGTTCTCGACCTTCTCAAGCTTGACCTGATCGGACATCGCTTGCTTCAAGGTGCCAAGCGGGCCCTTCACCGAGATTTCGCTCGGCGAGAACTGCACTTCTACGTTCGCCGGCACATCGACCGGAAAATTACCTATTCTGGACATCGCTATTCCTAATTAGCCGCGTAAATCAACTATGCGACGATGCACAAAACTTCGCCGCCAATGCCCAGGCCGCGCGCTTTGCGGTCCGTCATCACGCCCTTTGACGTCGATACAATGGCCACGCCAAGGCCGTTCATGACTTTGGGAATGGCATCGCAGGGCTTGTAGATGCGAAGGCCGGGCCGGCTCACGCGCTCAAGCTTTTCAATGACGGGGCGACCAGCGTAATATTTGAGACCCACTTCCAGGGTCGGCTTGCCGTCCTGCGGCCGCACTGCGAAATCGTCGATATATCCCTCGTCCTTCAGGACTTTGGCGATAGCAGCTTTCACTTTGCTCGCAGGCATCGCGACGGAAACTTTTTCTGACATTTGCGCGTTGCGTATGCGCGTCAACATGTCGGCAATCGGATCACTCATGCTCATAATATTGGTCTCTCCGCTTCCTGCCTACCAGCTCGCCTTGATGACACCGGGAATCTCGCCGCGCATCGCGATGTCGCGCAACTTGCTGCGGCCGAGACCAAACTTGCTGTAAACACCACGCGGCCGCCCGGTCAGTGCGCATCGATTGCGCAAGCGCACCGGACTCGAATCGCGCGGCAACCTTTGCAGCTTAAGACGAGCTTCGTAACGGTCTTCCTGCGACAGCTTCTGGTCGTTGATGAGCGCCGTCAGTTGCGCCCGCTTGGCGGCAAATTTCTTCACCATCTTGCGTCGGTTCTGGTCACGGAGTTGCAACACGAGTTTTGACATGGGCTAGTTCCTGAACGGGAATTTGAATGCCGCCAGTAGCGCGCGCCCTTCGGCGTCGGACTTGGCGGTGGTGGTAATTGTGATGTTCATGCCGCGCAATGCGTCGATCTTGTCGTATTCGATTTCGGGAAAAATGATCTGTTCCTTAATGCCGAAATTGAAATTGCCGCGACCGTCGAACGATTTACCGGAAATGCCGCGAAAGTCGCGGATGCGCGGAATCGCGATCGATACCAGCCGGTCAAGAAATTCATACATACGCGTGCCGCGCAGCGTTACCTTGCAGCCGATCGGATAATTGTCACGGATTTTGAAAGTCGCAATTGATTTGCGCGACTTGGTGACAAGCGGCTTCTGGCCCGCAATCTTGGCCATGTCAGCAACGGCGTTGTCCATGATTTTTTTGTCGTTGACCGCTTCGCCCACGCCCATATTAAGCGTAATTTTTTCAATGCGCGGGACCTGCATTACCGATTTGTAACCGAACTGGGTGACGAGTTTTTTGACCACGTCCTGCTGGTAATGCGTCTGCAGGCGGCTCGCTGCCGCTGCTTTTTCTTTGCCGGCGGATTTGGCTTGGATACTCATACGTCAATCACTTCGCCATTGGATTTAAATATACGAACACGCCGGCCGTCCTCAAGAATCTTTACGCCGACGCGGTCTGCTTTTTTGCTGGCCGGATTGAAAATCGCGACGTTCGAAATGTGCAGCGGCATTTCCTTTTCGACAATGCCGCCCGTCGTATTTTTCATCGGGTTTGGACGCTGGTGCTTCTTGACCCGATTGGCGCCCTCCACCAGGATGTGTTCGAGGTCGACCACCCGCAGCACGGTGCCGCGTTTGCCCTTGTCCTTGCCCGTCGTGACGATCACGTCATCGCCTTTTTTAATCTTGCGCATGCTTGTGTCTGCCTATGGCTCTTACAGCACTTCAGGAGCGAGCGAAACGATCTTCATAAATCGCTCGGTTCTCAATTCGCGGGTTACTGGTCCAAAAATACGCGTGCCGATAGGTTCGAGCTTTGCCGTCAGCAAAACGGCTGCGTTGCTGTCGAACTTGATCATCGATCCATCGGCGCGGCGGATGCCCTTCGCTGTGCGCACGACAACCGCGTTGTAAATTTCGCCCTTCTTGACGCGGCCGCGGGGCGCTGCGTCCTTGATGCTGACTTTGATAACGTCGCCGATGCCTGCATAACGGCGTTTCGAGCCGCCAAGCACCTTGATGCACATGACTGCGCGCGCACCAGTGTTATCAGCAACGTCCAGAACGGACTGCATCTGTATCATTTTTTACTCTCGCTTTGCGCTGCAATCTTCCAACTTGAACCGCTCACTTACCTATCTGCGGTCAGTCTTGGAACCCGTCTGGGATTAGGTCGTGCGCGCCGAAAAACCAGTGGCGCGACTTATCGAACGCCGAATTCTACACAGAACCCAGAGTCCTTACAACCGTTATGTCAATTAAATTTCGCGTGCTTTCTCGATCAGCTTGCTTACACGCCACGCCTTCGTCTTCGCGAGCGGCCGGCATTCTTCAATCAACACCGTATCGCCCTCTTTGAACTCATTTTTCTCGTCATGCGCATGATATTTCTTCGAGCGCGTGACAATTTTTCCGTAGAGCGGATGTTTGACTCGGCGCTCGACGAGCACCGTTACTGTTTTGCTCATCTTGTCGCTGACGATGCGGCCGGTCAGCGTACGCTTGTTCGCTGTGGTTTCAGTCATGACTGGCGTGCCTTTTCGTTAATGATCGTGCGCACGCGCGCTATGTCGCGGCGCACTTTCCCGATCTGGCTGTTGTTAGTGAGTTGCTGCGTTGCGACCTGCATGCGCAGGCTAAATTGCGCTTTCAGCAATTCATTTAGCTCTTGACGCAATTCGTCGGCATTCTTGACGCGTAATTCGCTAGCTTTCATGGCTTAGCCTCCGACCAAACGATGCACGAACGTGGTCAACAGCGGCAGCTTCGCCGACGCCAGGCGGAATGCCTCGCGGGCGGATGCCTCATCGACTCCGTCCATTTCATAAAGCACTTTACCCGGCACGATTTCGGCGACCCAATACTCGGGGTTGCCCTTGCCATTGCCCATGCGCACCTCGGCAGGTTTACGCGAGATCGGCTTGTCGGGAAAAATACGAATCCAGATGCGACCACCGCGCTTGATATGGCGCGTCATTGCACGTCGCGCTGCCTCGATCTGGCGAGCGGTCAAACGGCCGCGCGTCAAAGCCTTGAGTCCGTATTCACCGAAGCTTACTTTTGCGCCGCGGGTCGCCACGCCTTTATTACGACCCTTCTGTTCCTTGCGATATTTCCTTCTAGCTGGCTGCAGCATGCTTAACTCCTGTGCGTCTTTTCTTGGGCGCGGGTTTCGCTGCCGGCCTGTCAGATGCCGGCCTATCGGACACTAACGATTCCGGCGTCGCGGACGGGGCGGCGAGCGCCTGCTCGTGTTTGGTCAAAATTTCGCCTTTGAACACCCAAACTTTGATGCCGATAATGCCGTAGGTGGTCTTGGCTTCGGAGAAGCCGTAGTCAATGTCTGCGCGCAAGGTGTGCAGCGGCACGCGCCCTTCTCGATACCACTCGGTGCGCGCAATCTCGATGCCGTTCAATCGGCCGGCGCTCATGATCTTGATGCCCTGCGCGCCCAAGCGCATGGCATTGGTAATCGCGCGTTTCATCGCGCGGCGGAACATGATGCGTTTTTGTAGCTGTTGCGCGATCGAGTCCGAAATCAGTTGCGCATCGAGCTCCGGTTTGCGAATTTCTTCGATATTGATATGCACCGGAACATGCAGCAGTTTCTGCAGTTGCGTCTTCAACGATTCAATGTCCTCGCCCTTTTTGCCAATGACAACGCCGGGGCGCGCGCTATAAATGGTTATCTTGGCGTTTTTCGCGGGGCGCTCGATGATGATCTTGCTGACCGCGGCATGCGAAAGTTTCTGCTTCAGAAAATCGCGGACCTTAACGTCTTCTTGCAGCATGCTCGGGAAATTCTTGCTGTTCGCATACCACTTCGACGACCAGTTACGCAGCACTGAAAGGCGGAATCCAATCGGATGTATTTTTTGTCCCATGACTATTTCCTTCCGTCGCCGACGGTCAGGTGAATGTGGCAACTGTGCTTCAACACACGCACGCCGCGTCCCTTGGCGCGCGCTGAGAAACGCTTCAGCACGGGCCCT
>JANYCE010000339.1 GCA_025360445.1 Betaproteobacteria bacterium | reverse complement strand
TACTACGCGAATTGCTCGCGTAGTACGTAAGGCCTGTTTTATTTACGAGTGCAGACGGGCTGCGCAGGTCCTCCGCGAATTGCTCGCGTAGTACGTAAGGCCTGTTTTATTTACGAGTGCAGACGGGCTGCGCAGGTCCTCCGCGAATTGCTCGCGTAGACCGACGCTGCCGGCGCAAACTCAATATCAGCTTGACCGAAAGCCCAATGTTTCGCGGTGATCCGCCCGGACGTCGGCGCCGACGTTGCGGCCTGTTCGCCGGACGATTGCATTAATGCACCGCCTTGCTGCACGGTTTTCATGGTTGCTATACTCGACCACGCCCCTGGTGCCGCCAGCGGTTCAGCGTCGGAACGGCCGGATAATGAGGAAACCAACAATGTCACGAGCACGCACAGCAATTTTGTTTGCCCTGGTGCTAGCGGGCCTGGGCTGGCGCAATGCCGGCGCGGAGATCAACGAGGTCCGCCTCGCGCAGCAAACGAGCATGGGCTATATGCAGTTCAGCATCATGGACCGCTTCAAGCTGATCGAAAAATATGCGAAGGCGGCCGGCATCGGCGAAGTCAAAGTATTCTGGGATACGTTCAACGGGCCCAATAACATGAACGATGCGCTGCTCGCGGGCCGCGTCGACTTCGTGTCCGGTGGCGTGCCTGGGCTCGTAACCTTATGGGAAAAGACCGCGGGTACACCGCAGGAAGTGCGCGGCGTGTCCGCCATGAGTTCGCAGCCGTTCTTTTTGAACACACGCGATGCCGGCATCAAATCGATCCGCGATTTTTCCGGCAAAGACAAAATCGCGCTGCCGGCCGTCAAAGTTTCGGTGCAAGCAGTGACGCTGCAAATGGCCGCGGCCAAAGAATTCGGTGATGCGAATTTTTCCAGGCTCGACGAGTTGACGGTTTCAGTCTCGCCGCCCGACGCGACGGCCGCGTTGCTGTCAGGCGCAGGCGAAATCAATAACGTCTTCAGCGTGCCGCCGTTTCAATACCAGCAACTCGAAAAACCGGGGGTGCGCACCGTGCTCAATTCGTTCGATGTCATGGGCGGGCCGCATACTTTCACGGTGATCTGGACAAGCAAAAAGTTTCGCGACGCGAATCCCAAGCTGTACGGTGCGGTCTTCTCGGCCTTGCAGGAAGCGACGGATATCTTGAACAAAGATAGACGCGCCGCCGCGCAAATTTGGGCGGAGTCGACCAAGAGCAAGCTCACCGGCGAGTGGCTGTACGACAAAATATTAGCGAATCCGCAGGTGCAGTACACGCTGGTGCCGCAAAACACCATGAAGTACGCGGACTTCATGAACAAAGTCGGATCGACCAAGAAAAAACCCGCGTCATGGAAGGATTTGTTCTTTCCGGAAATCCACAGTGCAGCAGGCAGTTAAGCGGAAGCGGATACGACCATGAACGCACATTTCCAGGATGCGGGCGATCTCATGCCGCGCCTTACCGCCATCGTCGGCGCATCCGGTATCGTTACTGGGGCGTCCGATATGGCGCCCTACCTCGCCGACTGGCGCGACCTCTATAAAGGCAGCGCCATCGCGGTGGTGCGCCCGGCCACCACGGCCGAAGTCGCGGCAGTAGTTTGTTTGTGCGCAGAAACGCGCACGCCGATCGTGCCGCAGGGCGGCAATACCGGCATGTGCGGTGCTGCGACTCCGGACACCGCGGGCAACGCGGTCGTGATCGCGCTCGGCCGCATGAACAAAATCGTCGATGTCAACGCGCTGAATAACACGATGACCGTCGAGGCCGGCTGCATTCTGGCCAACATTCAGGCGGCGGCGGCTGATGTCGATCGACTGTTTCCATTGAGTCTCGGTGCTGAAGGCAGTTGCGTGATTGGCGGCAATATTTCGACTAATGCCGGCGGCATCAATGTGCTGCGCTACGGCAACACGCGCGATCTTGTGCTCGGCCTCGAAGCGGTGCTGCCCAATGGGCGCGTCTGGAACGGGCTGCGCGGTTTGCGCAAGGACAACACCGGCTACGATCTCAAGCACCTGTTCATCGGCGCCGAGGGCACGCTCGGCATCATCACGCAGGCGGTGCTTAAATTGTTCCCGCGGCCGCACGGCAATGTAACTGCATTCGCGGGTATCGCCGAGCCGGCACACGCAGTCGAATTACTCGCGCTGTTGCGTGCGCGCTGCGGTGACACCATCAGCGCGTTCGAATTGATCTCGCGCAACTGCCTGGAAATGGTGATTCGGCGGATTCCAGGCACGCGCGACCCGCTGGAGGCCGCTTATCCGTGGTACGTATTGACCGAGTTAACCGACGCGCAAGACGGCAGCGTATTGCGCGCCAGTGTCGAACTGGCGTTAACCGCCGGTATCGAACGGGACCTCGTCAAAGATGTCGCGATCGCGGAAACCGCCGCGCAGGGCAAAGCGTTGTGGCGCATGCGTGAATCGATTCCCGACGCGGCCAAGGTCGAGGGTCTCGTTTACCGCCACGATATTGCGGTCACCGTGAGCCGTATTCCCGAATTCATTCAGACCGCCAGCGCGGCGCTCGAAGAAGCATTCCCGGGCGTGCGCATTATTTGTTTCGGCCATCTCGGCGACGGCAATCTGCATTTCAACGCGTTTGTGCCCGGCCGCGAGCGCAGCGACAGCGTCGCGCGCACGATGACCGACGTTAACCGGCTGGTACACGACATCGTGCAGACTTTCGGCGGCAGCATCAGCGCCGAACACGGCATCGGTCAATCCAAACGCGACGAGCTCGCGCATTACAAGAGTGCGACCGAGCTCGATCTGATGCGCACCGTCAAGCAGGCGCTCGATCCGCACAATCTGATGAACCCGGGCAAGGTACTGTGACTTTCTACAAAAACGGGGGCAGCGCGGATGGCTGAACTTACCCACGACGACGTCCAGCGCATCATTCAGATCATTGATGAGATGGGCGACCGCGACGTGCATCTCGAAATCGGCGAATTAAAACTGCACGTCACTCGCGGCACGACGTCGACGCTCACTGCACGGGCGGCGCCGCGCCCCACCGCGCCGGCGCGGGCTGCGCCAGCGGCGTCGGCCACCGCGGCCGCGACCATTGAGGTTCCGGCCGGACATAGCGCAATCCGTGCGCCGACGATGGGAACTTTTTATCGCGCCTCCTCGCCCGGCGCCAGGCCGCATGCCGAAATCGGCGACCGTGTGCAACCGGACGATACCGTGGGCGTGTTCGAAGTAATGAAGCTGTTCAGCACGTTGCGGGCTGGTGTCGCCGGAACAATCACGGCAATTCCGGCTGCCAACGAAACCATGGTTCAACAAGACCAAGTGTTGATCATCATCAAGCCGGAATAATCGATGCCCGAAATAAAAATCATCGACACGACCTTGCGCGACGCGCATCAATGCCTGTGGGCGACGCGTATGACGACCGCGATGATGCTGCCGGTCGCGGAGGCGATGGATCGCAGCGGATTTGAAGCGATCGATCTGATGAGCGCCATCCAGTTCGATGTCTGCGTGCGCTATCTGAAGGAGGACCCGTGGCAGCGGCTGCGCCTGATGCGCGAGCGCGTGACCCGCACCAAGCTGCAGTCGGCTATGCGCAGCAAAAGCCTGCTCTCGTTCGACGTACAGCCCGATGACGTCAATTACCTGTGGCTCGAATGCCTCGCGAAAAACGGCATTCGCCGCGTACGCGCAATCGACGCCCTCTGCGACCTCGACAACGTCGTGGGGATCCTGCGCAAAGTTAAAGAACTCGGCATGGAGTCGGTCGGTTCGATCGTGTTTTGCCAGAGCCCGGTCCATACGGATGAATTCTTCGCGCGCAAAACCGCCGAACTGATCGCGCGCGCCGACATCGACGTGATGATGATCAAGGATCCGGGCGGCTTGCTGACGCCGGACCGGATTCGCACGCTGGTGCCGGCGATGTTAAAGGTTACCGGTCGAGTGCCGCTCGAACTGCACAGCCACTGCATGACGGGATTAGCACCCCTTGTGTATCTTGAAGGCGTCAAGCTCGGCGTCACGCAGATACAGACGTCGATCGCACCGCTCGCCAATGGGCCCGCGCAGCCGGCGACTCAGACAGTCGTGCGAAATCTGCGCAGCATGGGCTACACAATCGATATCGACGACGGACTTGTCGATCAAGTCGGCGCGCATTTTCGCGCGGTCGCCGAACAAGAGCATCTGCCGCTTGGGGTGCCGATGGAATATGACCAGTTCCACTACGAGCACCAACTGCCGGGCGGCATGCTTACTAATATGAAGTTTCAGCTTGCGCAGGCAGGTTTAAGCCACAAGTTCGGGGAAGTGCTTGAAGAAACCGCGCGCGTCTTCATTGACCTCGGCTGGCCGGCCATGGTGACGCCCTTCTCGCAGCTCGTCGCTACCCAGGCCGTGTTGAATGTCATGCAGAATGATCGTTATCGCACGGTGCCGGATGAAGTTAAAAAGTACGCACTTGGCTATTACGGGAAACCGCTGGCGCCGATTACCCCTGATGTACTCGATCGCATTGTCAGCAACGGTTCGCCGAAAATCGCCCTTGTGCCGCGCCCGCTGGCGCCGGCGGTAGACGCATTGCGGAAAAAATATCCGTCGATAAGCGACGAAGAGCGCCTGTTGCGCCATCTGTATGCGGGTACGCAGGTCGACGATATGCTCGCTGCCGGCCCCATGCAGACCCGCTATTTTTTCGATAAACCGCTGGTGCGGCTCATGAAGGAACTCGCCACGCGCCCACGCGCAGGTCGCGTCTACATTGAAAAAAGCGACTTGAAGCTGGAACTAATCGCGCGCCCATAATGTCATTTTCAGTCGAGCCGCCGCCGCTCTAAATTCGCGCGGCAAAAAAACGCAACCAAAGACGAAATCATGACCGATAAGATAGATAAATCCGAGCAGGAGTGGAAAAAGGTTCTGACGCCCGAACAATTTCACGTTGCGCGTGAAAAAGGCACCGAGCGCGCATTCAGCGGCGCTTATTGGGACAATCACGACGCCGGCGTGTATCGCTGCATTTGTTGCGACAATGAACTTTTCCGGTCTGATCACAAGTTTGAGTCGGGCACCGGTTGGCCGAGCTTCTGGCAGCCGGCGGTCAACGGCAATGTTGGCACTGAAGAGGACAATGGTTTTTTCATGCGTCGAACCGAAGCGCTGTGCAAGCGCTGCGGCGCGCACCTGGGCCATGTGTTTGAGGACGGACCGCAACCGACGGGCCTGCGTTACTGCATTAATTCGGCATCGCTCAAATTCGCCAAAACATGATCGACACTTCGCCAACAGCTCTCTCGCATGGACAAGCGTGCAGTGACGCCCGATAATTGCGCTCTATGAAATTCCTGTTCGACCTGTTTCCGGTCATCCTTTTCTTTGTCGCGTTTAAATTCGCCGGAATTTACATCGCCACTGCGGTTGCCATTGTTGCGACCTTCCTGCAGATCGGCTGGGTGTGGGTGCGCAAGCGCAAAGTAGACAATATGTTGTGGATCAGTCTCGGTGTAATTACGGTCTTCGGCGGCGCAACGCTTCTGTTCCAGGACGAAACTTTTATCAAGTGGAAACCGACCGTCCTCTATTGGCTGTTCAGCCTGACTTTGCTCATTGCCGAATTTGCATTTCGCAAAAACCTTATCAAGGCAATGATGGGCAAGCAGATGACGCTGCCGGACATCGTGTGGCGCAAGCTCATGCTGAGCTGGGCCGGATTTTTCGCCGTGATGGGTGTCTTAAATCTCTACGTCGCATTCAATTTTTCGACGGACGCCTGGGTAAATTTCAAATTGTTCGGCGGCATGGGTTTAATGCTCGCCTTTGCTGTATTGCAGGCTTTCATGCTGTCCAAGCACATGGATGCCGGACCGGCGAAATGAAAGATACGCTCGAACGAATTGAGCAACGACTCGCTGTGCTGACCCCCGACAGCGTGGAACTCATCGATGACAGCGCGCAGCATGCCGGGCACGAAGGCGCTAAAGCCGGCGGCGGCCACTTTCAACTTATTATCGTGTCGCCGCAATTCGAGGGCAAATCGAGTCAGGCCCGTCATCGCCTGGTGCATGCCGCGCTCGGCACAATGCTCGAGCGCGAGATTCACGCGCTGTCTATCAAAGCGTATACTCCCGACGAAATTTAAATTCGCGCAGTATTCGATTTGAAAACCAAGGAAAAAATGTGATGAAAATGACGACTTTGCCTACCGCAATTATGCTGGCCGCCGCGTTGACCGTGGTAGTTGCGCCAAGCGTGGCGCAGTCCGCGGGCGCCGTCGCGAAAGTGAATGGCAAGGAAATTCCGCAGAGCCGCGCCGACTTCGTGCTTAAAGCCAATGCCGCCCAAGGTCAACCGGATTCGCCCGAGATGCGCAACCGGGTACGCGACGTTTTGATTCGCAACGAGCTGCTGTCGCAGGAGGCAATCAAGAAAGGACTCGATAAAACACCTGAGTTCACCACTCAGCTCGATCTTAACCGCCAGGAAGCGCTCGTTAACGCGTTTATTCAGGAATATGTAAAGAACAACCCGGTCGCCGAGGACGCAATCAAAGCCGAATATGACCGTGCCAGAGGCCAGGCCGGCGACATGGAATATAAGGCGCGCCACATACTCGTCAAAGAAGAGGCCGAGGCGAAAGCGGTGATCGCGCAAATAAAAAAGGGCGGCAACTTCGAAAAAATCGCTGCGCAAAAATCACAGGATCCGGGTTCCAAGGATAAAGGCGGCGATCTGGACTGGGCGCCGGGCGGCCGCTATGTGCCCGCCTTCAGCGATGCACTCAAGAAACTTAAAAAGGGCCAGATCACCGATACGCCGGTGCAAACCCAGTTTGGCTGGCACGTAATTCGCGTGGACGACGAGCGCGCAATGAAATTCCCGTCACTCGAAGAAGTGAAGCCGCAAATCGTGCAGGGTTTGCAGCGCCAGTCGATCGAAAAAATGATCACTGACATGCGCGCTAAAGCCAAAGTCGAATAACAAAACCGCCATCAACGAAACGGCGCACCTCGGTGCGCCGTTTTTTTTTGGTGCGCCCGGCAGGGCGCACTTACTTGGAGGTGGAAGTCCTCTTCTTGCCCGGCAAGGGGAAGAGATAGCCGAACGGCAAGG
>JANYCE010000331.1 GCA_025360445.1 Betaproteobacteria bacterium | reverse complement strand
CGCCGCGCGCGCCGCCTTCGGATTCGACGAATGCTACAAAATCGCCGACCTGGATGCGCGTATGCCGGCCCTGCTCGCCGACCAGCCGCAGGTATGTTGTCATTTGGGCAGCGATGGCGCATGGGATACGCGCGTGCTCGGATGGCTCAATGAAGTTCGCGCGCAAGTGCGCACCGGCGTCGCCGCGCCGGCGGCAATCAGTGACGTGCACACGCTGCTTGATGAAATGCGGCTTATCAAGGACGCGCACGAACTTACGACCATGCAAAGCGCCGCGCGAATCTCAACCGCGGCCCATCAGCGCGCAATGCGGGCGACGGCGCCGGGCCGCACCGAATATGAAATCGAAGCAGAACTGCTGCATGAGTTCCGCCGCGGCGGCGCCCAGTCACCGGCCTACACATCAATCGTCGCGGGCGGCGCGAACGCATGCATCCTGCATTACGTCCGGAATGATGCGCTCCTCCGCACGGGCGACCTGCTGCTGATCGATGCGGGTTGCGAGCTCGACGGTTATGCGTCCGACATTACGCGCACCTTTCCAGTCAACGGCAAATTCAGCGCGGCTCAGCGCGAAATCTATGAACTCGTGCTCGCAGCACAAGCAGCCGCCATCGCGCAGGTGATGCCGGGCGCTTCGTGGAACGCCCCGCATGACGCGGCGGTACAAGTGCTCGCGCGCGGGTTGGTCGACCTCGGCCTCTGCCAGGGCAGCGTCGACCAGGTGATCGAGAGCGGCGACTACCGCCGGTTCTATATGCACCGGACCGGTCATTGGCTCGGGCTCGACGTGCATGACGCCGGCGACTACAAACGCGGCGGTGACTGGCGCAAGCTCGAACCGGGCATGGTGCTGACCGTGGAACCGGGCTGCTATATACAAGCAGGCGACGGCATCCCCGATCACTATGCAAACATTGGCGTGCGGATCGAGGATGACGTCGCGGTAACCGCGAGCGGCCATGAAGTGTTGACGCAGGCGGCGCCTAAGACGGTCGCCGACATCGAAGCACTGATGCGTGGATGAGGCCGCCGGCATTGTGATCGCGGGCGGCGGCCTGGTCGGCGCCGCCTTGGCACTTGGTTTACGCACGAGCATGCACCGCGTGACTTTACTTGAAGCGCGCAGCTTCGACGCTGACAGCGGCGATGCGCGCGTAATTGCACTTTCCCATGGCAGCCGCCTGTTGCTCGAGCGGCTCGGCGCATGGCAGGCACTCACCGACGTAATACCAATTAACACCATCGTGGTTTCGCAGCAAAAACGTTTCGGCCGCGTTGAATTGAGCGCGCGCGAAGCTGGCGTGCCGGCGCTTGGTTACGTTGCGGGGTTCTCCGTTTTGCGGCGTGCGCTCATTGCAGCGCTCTCAACGAGCGAAGTCAATGTTGTCGAGGGTTGCGTGATGCGCGACTTTGAAGGCGGTGCCAGTGGTGCGTTATTGACGGTCGAGTGCGCAGGGACCACGCGCAAATTTGCGGCGCAACTAGCCGTGCTTGCCGACGGTGCCGATGGGATGCGCATGGCGCGCGTCGAAGAGCGCGACTATCGGCAGTCGGCGGTGGTGTGCGACATCACCAGCGATGCGCCGCATCAAAACCGCGCATTTGAGCGATTCACCCCTCACGGCCCGTTGGCATTGTTGCCGACGGCTCGCGGTTGGTCTTTGGTATGGACGCTGCCGTCGTCGCGTGCGCATGAAATTATCGCGCTCGACGACGCGCACTTCTGCGCAGAATTGCGCGCGGCCTTTGGTTCATCGCTCGGCGATTTGCGAGTTGCCGGCGCGCGCCAAATTTTTCCGCTCAAATTGAAATATGCGCGCCGTGCGCATATCCCGCGCGTAGTGCTCATCGGCAATGCAGCCCAGTCCTTGCATCCGGTCGCCGGCCAGGGATTCAATCTCGGCTTGCGCGATGCGTGGGAACTGGCGGTCGCTTTGCGCACAGCGCGGGATCCCGGCGATTTCGCGATCCTGAATAATTATTTCAACGGCCGGCGTTTCGATCGCACCGCGACCATTTTATTCACGGACACTCTGATCCGATTATTTTCGCAGAATATCCCGTTGCTCGACCGCCTGGCCGGTGCGGGCTTCATCATGCTGGGTGGCATTTCGCCAGCGAAAAATTTTCTGGTGCGTCGCATGATGTTTGGCACTCACGGTTGAATTAAAAAATATCTGCACGCCGTGCTTTTCTTGCCTCCATGACGCGATTACAATTACGCTCTTCCCCCCGAATTTTCGCATCAATAAAAAACAATTTCATGCGCGTCGGCCCTTATCAACTGAAAAATAATCTGGTCGTCGCACCGATGGCCGGCGTGACCGACCGGCCATTTCGCCAGTTGTGCAAGCAAATGGGCGCGGGCATGGCGGTGTCAGAAATGGTCGCGAGCAATTCGTTGCTGTGGGGCAGCGAGAAGACACGTCGGCGCGCCAATCATGAGGGGGAAGTTGATCCGATCTCGGTGCAAATTGCCGGCGCGGATCCCGCGATGATGGCGGAGGCGGCCAAATATAATGTCGATCAAGGCGCGCAAATCATCGACATCAACATGGGCTGTCCGGCCAAAAAAATCTGCAACGTGATGGCCGGCTCGGCGCTGTTGCAGAACGAGCCGCTCGTCAAACGCATCGTTGAAGCGGTGGTTCGCGCGGTCAATGTACCCGTAACGCTTAAGATTCGCACTGGCTGGGACCGCAGTAACCGCAATGCGGTGGCGGTGGCGCGGCTCGCCGAGAGCGCCGGCATTCAGCTGCTCGCCGTGCACGGCCGCACGCGCGCCTGCGCGTATACCGGCAATGCCGAATACGACACCATCGCCGCGGTTAAATGCGCCGTCAGTATTCCGGTCATTGCCAATGGCGACATCACGACACCCGAAAAAGCGCGGCAGGTGCTCGCATATACGGGCGCCGACGCAGTGATGATCGGGCGTGCGGCGCAGGGGCGGCCGTGGATCTTTCGCGAGATCTCGCATTTTCTTGAAACCGGCACGCATTTACCGGCGCCTGAAGTCGGCGAAATTCACCGCGTGCTGGTCGTCCATTTGTACGACCTGTATGCGTTTTACGGCGATTACACCGGCGTGCGCATGGCGCGCAAGCATATCTCCTGGTACACCAAAGGGCTCGCCGGCTCAGCCGTGTTCCGCCATGCGATGAACCAGTTGCAGACCTGTGCCGAGCAACTTGCGGCAGTCGATGAATTTTTCGGGGAACTGGCTAGCAACAGTCAGCGACTTATTTATGTTGAGGAACTCGCGGCATGATGCTGAACGAAAACGAAATGGCCCGCTTCGTGCGCAAAGCGATCGATGGCTACTTCAAGGATTTAGACGGCGAGAAGGCGCGCGGCGTTTACGATATGGTCATCAACAGTGTCGAGAAGCCGTTGCTCGAATCGGTGTTAACGAAATTGCGCGGCAACCAGTCGCACGCGGCGCAAGTGCTCGGCATCAACCGCAATACGCTGCGCAAGAAAATGAAGGCGCACGGGATCAAAGGCTAAGATCGTGGTCCGAGGGATGAGTCGTCTCAGCCCTGAAGACTCGAACTTCAATCCTGCTCCACATGTCCGTTATTAAAAGAGCGTTGCTCAGCGTTTCCGATAAATCGGGACTGGTTGAATTTGCGCGTGGCCTAACCGGTTTGGGTATCACGCTGCTGTCAACCGGCGGCACTGCCAAGCTGTTGCGCGATAACGGCATTGGCGTGACCGAGGTGTCCGACCACACCGGCTTTCCTGAAATGCTCGATGGCCGCGTCAAAACTCTGCATCCTAAAATACATGGCGGCCTGCTCGCGCGGCGTGACTTGCCCGCGCATGTAAGCGCGCTTAAAGGCGCCGGCATCACGCCGATCGACCTGGTCGTCGTCAATCTCTATCCTTTCAGCCAGACAATCGCGCGCGCCGGCTGCACGCTCGATGACGCAATTGAAAACATCGACATCGGCGGACCGGCCATGGTGCGCAGCGCTGCCAAGAACTACGCACATGTTGCAGTCATAACCGATCCAGCCGATTACGCGGGCCTGCTCGCCGAAATGCAATCGGCCGACGGAACACTTAGCGCAGCCACGCGCTTCAAGCTCGCGCAAAAAGCTTTTTCGCACACTGCCGCGTACGACGGCGCGATCAGCAACTACCTGACTGCGCTCAACGTTGACGGCGCGCGCACGGTATTTTCCGAGCGGCTTAACCTGAGCTTTGAACTGGCGCAGCCGCTGCGCTATGGTGAGAACCCGCATCAAAGCGCCGCTTTTTATAAAGATCTCGATCCGGCGCCGGGCACCCTCGCGCGCTACACGCAACTGCAAGGCAAGGAGTTGTCGTATAACAACATCGCCGATGCGGATGCCGCGTGGGAATGCGTGAAGTCGTTTGGCGAAGCCGCGTGCGTGATCATCAAACACGCCAATCCGTGCGGCGTCGCAATCGCCGGCAATCCGCTCGAAGCCTATCGGCTTGCCTATGCTACCGATCCGACTTCCGCGTTTGGCGGCATCATCGCGTTTAACCGCGAGCTTGACGTTGAAGCGGCCGCGGCGGTGGCGGAGCGGTTTGTTGAAGTATTGATCGCGCCGCAGGTGTCGACTGCCGCGCGCACGCTGCTCGCCAAAAAAGAAAATCTGCGCGTGCTTGAAGTACCGCTCGCGGCTGGTGCGAATGCAATTGAGATGAAGCGCGTCGGAGGCGGATTGCTCGTGCAATCGCCCGACAACTTCAACATCACGGCGAGCGATCTTAAAGTCGTCACGCGCGTGGGGCCGACGCCGCGGCAGCAGGAAGATTTGTTGTTCGCCTGGCGGGTCGCCAAATTCGTTAAATCGAATGCGATAGTGTTTTGCGGTGCCGGTCGCACACTGGGCGTTGGCGCGGGGCAGATGAGCCGCATCGATTCGGCGAGGATCGCTGCGATTAAGGCGCAGCACGCGAATTTATCGCTCGCTGGCGCGGTTGTCGCTTCCGACGCGTTTTTTCCGTTTCGCGATGGACTCGACGTCGTCGCCGAAGCGGGTGCGACCGCAGTGATCCAGCCGGGAGGCAGTCTGCGCGACGATGAAGTAATCGCGGCCGCCGACGAGCGCGGCATCGCGATGGTATTTACCGCGCATCGCCACTTCCGGCATTAACGCTGCCGGCGCCACTTGATGAACGGCGCGCAATGAAGCTTCTCGTAATAGGCGGCGGCGGCCGCGAACACGCGCTGGCGTGGAAGCTCGCGCGCTCGCCACGGGTCTCCAAAGTCTATGTGGCCCCCGGCAATGCCGGCACCGCGCTTGAGGACGGCGTAGAAAATATCGCGATTGCCACGCACGCGGAACTGATCGCGTTCGCGCAGCACGAACAAATCGCGCTCACGGTCGTCGGACCGGAAGCGCCGCTTGCCGCCGGCATCGTCGACGCGTTCCAGGCGTCAGGGCTCAGAATTTTCGGCCCGACGCAGCGCGCGGCGCAGCTCGAAAGCTCCAAGGATTTCGCCAAAGCCTTCATGCAGCGGCATGGCATTCCAACCGCCGCCCACCAGACATTCACCGATGCGGCCGCCGCCCATCGCTATGTTGACGAACGCGGCGCGCCAATCGTTATCAAGGCCGACGGGCTCGCGGCTGGCAAAGGGGTGGTCGTCGCGGCGCGCGCGCAGGAAGCGCACGACGCAATCGATGCGATGTTGATCGGCAACGCTATGGGTGCTGCGGGAAGCCGCGTCGTCATCGAAGATTTTCTCGACGGCGAAGAAGCGAGCTTTATCGTCATGGTCGATGGCCGTAACGCGCTGGCACTCGCGACGAGCCAGGATCACAAGCGCCTGAAAGATGGCGACGTCGGCCCCAACACCGGCGGCATGGGCGCGTATTCCCCGGCGCCGGTAGTGACGCCGGCCGTTCATGCCAAAGTCATGCGCGAAGTGATCCGGCCCGTGATCGACGGCATGGCGCAGGATGGTGCGCCGTTCGTCGGTTTCCTGTATGCGGGATTAATGATCGCTCCGCACGGTCAAGTGAACGTCGTCGAATTTAATTGCCGGCTCGGCGACCCGGAAACGCAGCCGCTGATCCTGCGCCTGAAAAGCGACCTTGTGGCGCTGCTTGACCATGCACTCGCCGGCACGCTCGACAAGACCGAAGCCGAATGGGATCCGCGCGCTGCATTGGGCGTGGTGATGGCGGCCCACGGCTATCCGGACGCGCCGCGCAAGGGCGATGCAATCACGGGCCTGCCAGCCGCGGGTGACGACTATCACGTCTTTCACTCGGGCACCGCGATGGCGGGCGATGCGATCGTCGCCACCGGCGGCCGCGTATTGTGCGTAACTGCACTTGGCCACAGCGTAAAAATGGCGCAACGTCGCGCGTACGAAATTGCTGAAACTATTCGCTTCGATGGCATGCAGATGCGACGCGACATCGGCCATCGCGCGACCTTAAGTCAGCGGCGCTGAGCCGGCCGAACAACAAATATCGCGTGCTAGAATGATTTTCCCGCGCGCCGCTTTGAAAATTAAGTGCGGCGTTATACATCGCACTTCGTACATCCCACATCGGAATCCACGCACACGGTCTGAGGAGACTCGAATCATGGTAACTGCAAGCCTGGGAAAAACTTTGACCAAAAGCCTGACCGTTCCTGCGAGCATGAAGGCATGGGTGCTCGGCAATCCCGACGAATTAACGCTGGTCGATAAACCCGTGCCGCAGCCCGCCGCCGCCGAGGTATTGGTGCGCATCGACGCAATAGCGGTGTGCGCGACTGATCTTGAAATCATCCACAGCGGCCCGCCGGCGCTGATCCAGGGCGGCGATCCGTTTAACAAGAATTTCACACCGGGCCACGAATATATGGGTACCGTGGTCAGACTCGGGCCCGGTGTCGATGAGTTCGACATCGGCGACCGCGTGACGGTGGAAATTCACGCCGGCTGCGGGCGCTGCGAGCGTTGCCGCGAAGGCATGTACACGGCGTGCACCAATTACGGCATGAATTATGGCGATCGCAACAAGGGCCACCGCGCCAACGGCTTCACAACTGACGGCGGATTTGCGCAATTCGCGGTCAACAACATCAACACGATGGTGCACGTGCCCGACGACATGAGCGACGAGGAGGCGACGCTAGTCGTCACTGCGGGCACCGCGATGTACGGTCTGGACGTGATGGGCGGTTTGATCGCCGGCCAGACGGTGGTCATCATGGGGCCCGGCCCCATCGGTCTGATGGGGGTCGGTGTCGCCAAGTCGCTCGGCGCGCAACCGGTAATTCTGACTGGCACGCGCGACAACCGGCTTGAAATCGGCAAACAGCTCGGCGCCGATCACGTGATAAACGTGCGCAACGAAGATGCCGTCGAAGCCGTCAAACGCATCACCCGCGGTAAAGGCGCGCACTACGTGCTCGAATGCTCGGGCGCGCCTAATGCGGTCAACGAAGCCGCGCGCATGTTGAATCGCGGCGGCCGCATCTGTCTCGCCGCGTTTCCGCATGAGCCTGCGCTCGTCGATGTCGCGTATCTCGTGCGCAATAACATTTATCTGTTCGGCATCCGCGGCGAAGGCAAAAGCGCGACCCATCGCGCTGCGGCTCTCATGGCGCAAAAGCGCTTCGATGCGAAGTTGATCCACACGCATACATTTCCGCTCGCCGAAGTGCCTACCGCAATTAAATATGCGCGCGAGCGCATCGACGACGCGATTAAAGTCGTCGTGAAAGTACACCAGTAAACATGCGAACCCGGGCTGGCTGTTCGGTCTCGGCACGGACGGCCGCCGCGTTGCTGGTGGCCTGCGCATTGCAGCCTGATGCGCAAGCGCAGGAAGCCTTCCCCGGCGGCAAGCCGATTGAACTCACGGTGTTGTTTCCAGCCGGCTCATCCGCCGACGTGACGGCACGGGTGTTGGCCGATGGCATGTCGAAACAACTCAACACCAATGTTCTAGTCATCAACAGGCCGGGCGCAGGCGGCGCAATCGGCTATAAATACGTGGCGACTCAAAGCACGGGCGGACATCATCTGGTATGGAATTCGAATTCTATTTCGACCACGTTCCATACCGGCATGATGGCAATCGATTACCGCGCATTTGCGCCGGTTGCACGCGTGCTGGTCGAAGCGCCCCTGCTCGTCGTCAAGAGCGATGCGCCGTGGAAAGACCTGCGCGAAATGATCGCGTATGCGAAAAGCTCGCCCGGCAAGTTGACGGTCGGCAATTCGGGCGCCGGCAGCCACACGCACTTTTCCGCCGTCATGCTCTTCAAGGCGGCCGGTGTCGAAGTAATCGACGTGCCGTTCGGGGCCGCCCAGGTCATCCCGAGCTTGCTTGGAGGGCACGTGAATGCAGCGATGCAACTGCCGGGCGCCCTCGCAGCACTCGTGCGTAATGGCAATGTGCGCGTGGTGGCTGCGCTGTCCGCCAAACGCGATCCCGCATTCCCCGATGTGTCGACGGCCGTCGAGCAAGGCGTCAATATTGTCGCCGATGCATGGCGCGGCATCGCAGTGCCCATGGGGTCTTCGCCCGCAGTGATCGCAAAACTCGAAGACGCAATTCGTAAAACCGTCGCGAGTCCCGAGTTTATCAAAGCATGCGAAAACCTGTCGGTTGCCCCGGCTTTTTTGCCGGCAGCCGACTTCGGCCGATTGATTGCAAAAGAAGATAGCGAACTTGCGCTCGTGATTCAAACGCTGGGCCTCAAAAAGAGCGCCGACTGAAGTTGAATTCAGTCGCTGATGCGGCCGTCGATTGATCGGCGGTCAAAATCTATCTGACCGGCTTGCAGCAGCGCGTGGTCGGCCAGCTCGCGGCGATTGACGGCAAGAATTTTCTGCCGGATGCGTGGCAGCGGCCCGAAGGCGGGGGTGGACTGAGTTGCGTCATCGAGGACGGCGGTGTCTTCGAACGCGGCGGCGTCAACTTTTCGCATGTGTCCGGCAAGACCTTACCGCTCTCTGCCACGGCTTCGCGCCCGCAACTCGCGGGCCGCCGCTGGGATGCGCTGGGACTATCGCTGGTGCTGCATCCGCGCAATCCCTATGCGCCTACGGTTCACATGAATGTGCGCTTTTTTATTGCACATGCGGTGGGTGACGCGACGCCGCCGGTGTGGTGGTTTGGCGGCGGCATGGACTTGACGCCCTACTATGGCTTCGCAGACGACGCCGTGCATTTTCACCGCGCGTGCCGGGATGCGCTTGCACCATTTGGACCGGATGTGCACCCGCACTACAAACAGTGGTGCGATGAATACTTTTATCTTAAACATCGCAGCGAGCCGCGCGGGATCGGCGGCATTTTCTTCGATGATCTTAATACGCCGGATTTTGCTACGTGTTTCCAACTCCAGCAAAGCGTTGGCGATCATTTCCTCGATGCCTATGTGCCGATACTCGAACGGCGCAACGGCCTCGCATACGGCGAGCGCGAGCGGGACTGGCAGGCTTACCGGCGCGGCCGCTATGTTGAATTCAATCTGGTTTGGGACCGCGGCACGCTGTTTGGCTTGCAATCGGGGGGCCGCACGGAATCAATTTTGATGTCTATGCCGCCGGTTGTGAAATGGCGTTATGACTGGCATCCCGCCGCCGATAGTCCCGAAGCCGTCCTCATGAGCGACTTTCTGATCGCGAAAAACTGGCTTTAAAGCGCAGCTCGGAAAAAGAGCGCTGCAAATAAACAGTTGATGCCTCCGCACCGCTGGCCGGGTGTCGCGGCAGCGCACAGCGCACTACGAATTTAAAACCATTTTCCGCGCAGCGCTTTGAAGCCGGTGAGCAAGCGGCGTGCGACGGAGGACAGATTGACCGACGCAGCCGGCGGCACGACATGCGCTTTGACGAGCGCCGGGGTTTTTTTATAAGTCAGATAACGCTGCAGCGCCGAGTGCAAATGGCCTTTAAGTAGATTTACCTTAACCGGCCTGCTTACAAACCTGAAAATTTGCGCTTCGTTGATAAGCGCGATTACGAGCTCGGAGTCGGATGCCGACGTCGCGACGATCGTCAGAATCTGCGGGTTTTCCTGCTTCAAAATTTTGAGCATGTCAGTCAGTTGCCCTTGCCCGGCGCCGACATCGGTAACGACGACGCCTATTTCACGCGCCTGCATAACGGCGAGCGCGGCGTCGATGTCGGGTGCGTATATTACCGGGCAGAGCTTGCCCACGAGCTCACGCACGACGCGAAAAATTTCTTCATCGTCGTCGATCACCAAAATGCCCGCCTCCATTTTGCCTGGCAATTCGGCGACCGGCGTCTTGGTGTCGGCAAGCTGCAGGCCGATCGTCGCTGCCTCGGCGACAATCGTCTGCAGGTCGGTATTGTCCCAAGGCTTGCTGATGAATCGATAAACCTCGCTGTCGTTGATCGAACCGACGATCGCCGCCAGGTCGGAGTACCCGGTGAGCAAAATGCGCACGCTGGTCGGCGAGATCGCATACGAGCGACGCAGCAGCTCGACGCCAGGCATAACCGGCATGCGTTGATCGCTGATGACGACATGCACGTGGTGCTTGCTCATGAAATCGAGCGCCTTGTTGCCGTCGGTCGTGGTGAACACATGGTAGCGCTGACGGAACAGCGATTTGAGCGCCGTCAAAATGCGTTCTTCATCGTCGACCAGGAGCAGCCGCGCCTGTTTGACGCCGGTTTCGAGGCTGATAGCGCTGGCGCCCGGCAGCAATGCCGCGAGGTCGATCTCGGCGTTTTGAGCAACCACTGTCGCGTTGCTTAACATCCGCGCGGCATTCATCAGCGCCATGCCGTCGGGCGGTGGTACGGCGGCGACTGCAGCCGCAGCAGGCATGAGCGACGCATCAATTGCTGCCTGCAAGGCGGCCGCGAATTCAGAGGCCCGCTGATAGCGGTCCACGCTCTTCTTGGCGAGCGCCTTCTGCAATACGGCATCAAGCAGCGGCGACAAATTTGTGTTTATGCTCGACGGATCAGGCGGCGGCGCATTCATGACTTGATGCATCACTGCCGCTGAGTTGCCGGTGAACGGCTTGCGGCCGGTGAGCAGCTCATACGCAATTACTCCGACCGAATACAAGTCGGCCTGCAACCCGATGTCGATACCCAGGAACTGCTCGGGCGCCATGTAGTGCGGCGTACCCAGCACATCACCGATCTGGGTCAGTTGCGAAGTTTCGATTCTGGCAATGCCGAAGTCGCTGATCTTGATACGGCCGTCGTTGTTGATCAGGATGTTGGCCGGCTTTACATCACGATGGATCACGCCCGCCGCATGCGCATGGCCGAGACCATCGAGCAGCTGGCGAATAATTTCGCCGACCTCCCGCAACTCGTAGCCGGCCTCCTGCTGCAAATGCTGGGCAAGGGTCTTGCCATTGACGAGTTCCATAACGATGTAAGCGACATCGTCGTCTTCACCGTAGTCATAGATTTGAACAATGCGCGGGTGCACGAGGCGGCCGACTGCCTGCGCTTCGTGACGGAAGCGCAGCATGATATGTTTCAGATCGTCCTCGCCGAGCGAGGTTTTGGAAATCGCCTTGATCGCTACTGCGCGGGAAATCGCCGGATCGAAGCCGCGATATACGCTGCCCATGCCGCCTTTGCCGAGCACGCCCCGGATTTCATACTTACCGATTTTTTGCGGCGCCGTCATGGTTTGGTGTCAGGCGGTGAGTGCCGCGTCGGCTGGCGGCTGCAATGGCAACCACACGGTGAAGCATGTGCCTTTGGCGACGGTGGATTTCACTTCCAGGCGTCCGCCATGCTGCTGCACGATTTTGTATGAGATCGACAGGCCAAGGCCGGTGCCTTTCCCGATCTCTTTAGTCGAAAAAAACGGGTCGAAGATTTTGGGCAAAACGTCGGGGGCGATGCCGCCGCCGGTATCGGCAACATCGACAGTAACGCCGTCGCCGTCATTGCGGGTCGTCAGCGTAATCGTACCCGGGCGCTCACCCATCGCCTGCGCGGCGTTGGTAATCAAATTTAAAAATACCTGGTTGATTTGCGATGGCGAACACACGATCGGTGCAATCTGTCCGAAATGCTTATCGACGGTAACGGTTTTCAACAGATGCTTGGCAAGGAGCAATGTGCTGTTTATTCCGTCATTCAAGTTGAAGCTCGTGACCTTGCTGCGATCGAGCCGGCTGAAATCTTTAAGGTTGCCGACGATCTCGGCCATCTGGCCGGTGCCATATAGCCCGTCATTGACGAGACCGCTCAACTCGGCGAGGTCATCGTGTTGCTTTAACTGCGCAAGCTGCGCCGACACGATGCCGAATTGGCGCGACAGGCCGTCGGCGTCGTTGCCGGCCTTCAACAGCGCGAGCAGTTTTTCGCAGTTGCCGAGAGTTTCACCCAGTGTGGGTAATTTGGCGGCCACCGCACCAAGACTATTTTTTACATAGGCTAACGGCGTGTTGATTTCATGCGCGACGCCCGCGATCATCTGGCCGAGCGACGACATTTTTTCAGATTGAATCAACTGAGCTTCCGAATTTTTCAGGTGCTGCAGCGCTTCGGATAATTCGCGCGTTCGCAATTGCACCCGGCGTTCGAGATCCAGGTTGGCAGCTTTCAGGTTGCCGCCGAAATATGCGAGCAATACCAGCAGCGCGCCGGCGTAAGCGATCAGATAGACGCGATAACGCTCTTTTTCGGCGAGTTCGGCTTCGAGTTCCTGATCGAATGCTAGGGTCAGAGTATTTAGCTGTGGCCCTGAAGTGAGCAGCATGAGTTTGGTATAGATCGCCTGTTCGGCGGATCTGGCTTTAAGCAGTGTTTGAACTGCGCCACTAAGGCGCACGGCAGCTTCGCGCAAATTCTCGGGCGAGCCACTTAGTGCCGCGTCTGCGGATTCAAGGCCGGTGCGCTCGCTATCCTGCGCCAGCCAATAATAAAGCGGCGAACTCGCCTGCAGCGTGGCCAGTGCGGCTTCGAGCGCCGCGGGCCGCGGCTTAGTTGCGGCGGCGGGGGCACTTAACTCCGTACTACCTTTGAGGATATCGCGGACGGCCGCTCGCGCCCGCCCGTTTTCTGCTTTGAACTGATCGACGAGAGACGCTTTTTGGGTCAAAGCCGCGCTGAGTTCAGGTAACGCAGCGCCCAGCGCCGCACTCGGTGCAACCTTGACTGCAGCGCTCAGATTATTGAGCGCTTTGACCACCGCCGTCGCGCGATCCGGCGCCCCCAGGTCGATTGCGAATTCGGATTTTTCGCGCACCACGTCGAGATCCCAGCGGCTGTCGAGGTCTTTCAATTCGCGCAGGAACCCCAGCATTTCATTCTGCTGACGCAAGTCGATCGCCTGCGTTTTGTGATAGAGAAACGCCAGCGCGCCGGCGAGTGCGGCTGCGCTGATGCACAAGAGTACCGTATGCAGGGTTTCCGATTTATGCATGGCCATCCCTCATTCGCCCAGATAAGCACGCCGCACGCGCGGGTTGGCCATCAGTGCCGGCGCGCGGTCGCTCAACGTGATCTGCCCGCTTTCCATCACATAGCCGCGGTCGCACATTTCGAGCGCGAGCTTGGCATTTTGTTCAACCAATAATATCGTCACGCCCGTGGCCGCGATCTCGCGGATCGTTTCAAATATTTTCTGCACCATCATTGGTGCTAATCCCATGCTCGGCTCGTCAAGCAGCAACAGGCGCGGCCGGCTCATAAAGGCGCGTCCTATAGCGAGCATCTGCTGTTCGCCGCCGGAAAGGGTGCCTGCAACCTGCTGACGGCGCTCGGCGAGTCGCGGAAACAATTCGAGCACATGGTCATGATCGGCACGGATCTCCCCTTTATTTTTACGGCAATAGGCGCCCATGCCGATGTTTTCTTCAACCGTCAGGCGCGGAAAAACACCGCGGCCCTCTGGGACTAACGCGATGCCCAGCGCTACGAGGCGATGCGCCGGTAGCGCGGTGATGTCAGCGCCATTGTAACGGACGCGGCCGGCACTGGGGCGCACCAGGCCCGTGAGCGCCTTTAACGTAGTCGTTTTCCCCGCGCCGTTCGCGCCGATCAGCGAAACCATCTCGCCGGCGTCAACCGAAAAATCGATGCCTTTGACCGCATTGATGCCGCCATAGGCCACGTGCAATCCTGCGACGCACAGCAGCGGTTCTTGGGCGTCGCTATTCAGGCGACGCCCCGCATGAAAATTGAAAACTTGTTGATGCGCGATCAGGCAAGGGCGCCGCCCAGGTAGGCTTCAATGACAGCGGGATTGCGTTGCACCGTCGCCGGCGCGCCTTCCGCAATTTTCCTTCCGTAGTCGAGCACGGCGACCCGGTCGCATAAACCCATCACGAGCTTGACGTCGTGCTCGATCAGCAAAAGCGTGGTGCCGTCGCCGCGTATTCGTTCGAGCAATATTTTTAGCGTTGCAGTTTCGGTCGCATTCATGCCCGCGGCTGGTTCATCCAGCGCAAGCAGCTTCGGCTCGGTCGCGAGCGCGCGCGCTATCTCAAGCCGCCGCTGATCGCCGTAGGGCAGGCTGTTGGCGAGATCGTGCCGGCGCGCGCCGACGCCGACATAGTCGAGCAATGCGGCCGCGTGTGCATGTATCGCGCGTTCTTCGGCGCGCACCGCGCGCGTGCGCAGCACCGCCCCGAGCACGCCCGCCCTGGTGCGCAAATGCCGGCCGACCATCACATTTTCTAGCGCCGTCATGTTG
>JANYCE010000301.1 GCA_025360445.1 Betaproteobacteria bacterium | reverse complement strand
GCTCAAAAAACTTTCGGCCAAGCTCGCAGCCTCCGGCATCACGATCGATAAATACCTGCTGACCTCGTGGACGGTTAAGTGCGTCGACCAGCAAAGCGGTGAAGAAATCTATTACAACAACACGCTGCCAGTTGCCGCCGGCTCCTGGTCGACTGAAGAACAAGCGCTCGCGGCTATCGGCGGCAAGATTGCCAATGAGTTTTCCCGCGATTTTTTCGTGCGCCACTTCAATGCGAACGGACAACCCGTAGCGCTCAAATTCGAGGGCCTGCCGGACGCAGGCGTTGAAGCCGGAATTGCACGCGAACTGGTCGGACTGCAATCGGTCATCAGCGTGGCGCGCCGCGCGGGCACACCGGTGCTCTACGACATGCGGCTTTCCGGCGGCTCCGGCCCGCTAACCGACCTCGTTGCGAATGCCGTTTTGAAGCCGCTCAACGCTAAATTGGGAAAAGCCTGCTTTAACCTCGGCGCCACCAGCGGCGAACAGGTTACGGTGGTGTTCGAACAGGCTTGCGGCGACAAGGCGGTACTTACGCGGCTCGACAGTTATCCTCCTGCATCGCTGTATGCGGCGCCGCCCGCGCGCCAAAAGCTGATACTGCGGGACCCGGAGGCGATCAGCAGGCTGCTGATTTAGAGGCGCCGTTCAGGTGCAGGTGAATGATACGAGCTCGGCATCTTTGGAAGATGCCGTATGGCCAAGACAGATAACGCCGCGCCCGCGCAGCATGATTTGTTCGCGCTTCAATAGCATTTCGGCGTCGCCCGCGACTGTCACGTAAGTGCCGTTCGTACTTTGATCGACGAGAAAAAAATTCCCGCGGCGATATTCTATTTTGCAATGTATGCGGGACGCCATTTTATCCGGCACCACCAGTTCATTGCCGGCATCGCGCCCGATCGACACGGATTTTTGCTCAGCGCCGAGCTTGAGCGACAGCGCGCCGTAGGCGAGCGCCAGGAAGGCCGCGGTCGTGCATATCGGAAAGTCGCGGTCGGCCATCGCGGTTAAATCCGCACTGTCGTGCCAAATCACTTCGAAAATACGAATCTCGTCCTGCTTACCTTTAACCTGTAATGCGTCTATTTCACGAGTGGACGCTTTAAGCAACGGCGCAAGCGCATCGACTGTTTGACTGCTGGTGATTATCTGGCCGCCCTTGGCGAGCCCCGCCATGCGCGCCGCGGTATTCACGGCGTCACCGAAAAAGTCGCCCTTTTCTTCGATGGCCGGCCCGAAATGAAAGCCGATTCGGATCGCAAGCCGGGCATTGTCGCCCTGTGGAATCGCTGCGACCCGCGACTGCATATCGCACGCCGCCTGCATCGCCGCGTCGACCGACGGGAATACCGCCATCACTTCGTCGCCTATAGTCTTGACGACGTGACCGTTTTGCAAGACGGTCGATTTGCGCAGCTCGGACAACACGACCTCAATCGCGGCAAGCGCGCGTTGATCTCCAAGCTTTTCGTACAGACTGGTGCTGCCGCTGACGTCGGCAAACATAATTGCAAAGCGCTGGTTTGCCGGAATCATGGCAACAAATATAGCATGGCGCCGTTGCTGGCAGTGACGGTGCTGTCACCGCAGCATACGGCGCTATGCTGCTTTGGCTACCGGCTTTTTCTTCGCCCTTGCTGCTGTCGCATGCATCGCCGCATAAGCACCGTGCGCCGCCGATTCGGCATCACCGACGTGCACCGGCAAGCCCATGTCGTTCAACACGGAGCCCAGCGCAGACAGACACAGCATGACGTTGTCAGGGCGGCACGAATAACCCATGAGACCGAAGCGCCAGATTTTGCCGGCGAGCGGCCCGAGTCCGGCGCCGATCTCGATTCCGAATTCATTGAGCAGCGTTTTTCTGACTGCTGCTTCATCGACGCCTTCGGGACAGCGCACCGCATTCATCTGCGGAATCTGATACTGTTCCTTGACGAGAAAGGTGAGTCCCATCGCTTCAAGTCCCGCCTTCAACGCAAGATGATGGCGGTGATGGCGCGCCCAGCAATTTTCGATGCCTTCCTCGCGAATCAACAATAGCGCTTCATGCAGCGCGAACAGCGAGTTGGTCGGCGCGGTGTGATGATAGGTACGCGTGGAAGCGCCCCAATAACCAAGCAGCAGATTCATGTCCATGAACCAGCTATGAATCTTGTCTTTGCGTGCTTTGACGTCGGCAACCATGCGCTCCGAGAACGAGACCGGCGACAATCCCGGCGTGCACGACAAACATTTCTGGCTGGCCGAATAAACCGCATCGATTTTCCACTCGTCGACGAGCACGGGCGTGCCGCCAAGCGAAGTCACCGCATCGACGATCGTGAGCGCATCGTGCTTGTGCGCGATTTCAACCAGCGTCTTGGCATCGGACTGGCAGCCGGTCGAGGTTTCGGCGTGAACGAACGCGAGAATGCGCACGCCGGGATTCTTGCGGAACGCATCTTCGACTTTGTGCGGATCGATGGGCGAGCCCCATTCGTCGTCGACGACGATTGCGGTGCCGCCACAGCGCTCGACGTTCTCGATCATGCGGCCGCCGAACACGCCGTTGCGGCACACGATCACTTTGTCGCCAGGGCGCACCAGATTGACGAAACAAAATTCCATGCCGACCGAGCCAGGCCCCGAGATCGGAAACGTGAGCGGGTTCTTGGTCTGGTACGCGTAGCGCAGCAGTGTCTTCAACTCTTCCATCATCTCGACGAAGACTGGGTCTAGATATCCGATCGCCGGTTGGCTCATCGTAGTCAGCACCCGCGGGTGAATCTCAGTCGGCCCAGGTCCCATCAGTGTGCGTTGCGGCGGATGAAAGGAATTAATGCGTTTGGCTGGCGCGAACTCATTCATGGTGTCGTTTCCTGTAAGTGTCGATGCAAACAAGCTTTCGCCGTCCGGGCGCGATTTCATCCGGAGCGGCTTTCTGATGGTGGCTTCGTTCAGCACTGCAGCGGCCGTAATCTGACCATTGCTCGCGTTCTCGACTTCCATTGCCCAGCGCGCGGGCACGTATCCGGATTTGACCCAGTTATTGACGACCGCGCGGTCGAGGCGGAACTGTCGGGCGACCTCGGCTTGGGAGCCGAAAAGGGCAACGAGTTGGTCGATACAATTCATGGACAGAATTTACCATGACAATATAATTTTGACAATTATCACGAGGATTGGCGGATCACCATATGTTAGCGCCTACTTCGATTCTAAGAAATTCTTGAATTCGCCAGGCGGATCAAAGGCTTTGTCGCCATCTTCGTCCGGCGTGCCGGTGGCGGCGAGCGCCGTGAAATCAAATAACCCGCGATCCAATAGATGAGAGGGCCGGATATCCTGAAGGCTGCGGAAGATCGATTCGACGCGGCCCGGATAACGCTTCTCCCAGTCGCGCATCAGATCTTTCATCTGCTTTCTTTGCAGCGTCGGCTGCGAACCGCACAAGTCGCACGGAATGATCGGAAATTGCTTGAGTTCGGCATAGGCCGACAGGTCGCGTTCGTGGACATACGCGAGCGGCCGGATCACGACGTGTGCGCCGTCGTCCGAGACCAGCTTGGGCGGCATGGCTTTGAGTTTTCCGCCGAAAAACAAGTTAAGAAAAAAAGTTTCCAGGATGTCGTCGCGATGATGGCCAAGCGCGATTTTGGTGGCGCCGAGTTCTTTCGCCACCCGGTAGAGCACACCGCGCCGCAACCGCGAGCACAACCCGCACATCGTCTTGCCATCCGGGATCACGCGCTTCACGACTGCGTACGTATCCTGCACTTCGATGTGAAACGGCACGCCGAGCGCCGTCAGATATTCGGGCAGGATATGCGCCGGATAGCCGGGATGTCGCTGATCGAGATTCACCGCCACGATATCGAATTCAATCGGAGCATGCGTGCGCAAACTGAGCAGCACGTCGAGCATCGCATAGCTGTCCTTGCCGCCCGACAAGCAAACCATCACGCGATCACCGGCTTTAATCATCGCGTAATCGCCAATTGCCTGCCCGACCTGCCGGCGCAGCCGCTTGGCGAGCTTGTTCGCCTCGTATGCTTGCTTAGGATCGAGCGGGTTGCCCTCACCCTCGGCCCCTCTCCCCGGGGGAGAGGGAAGTGCTCGGCCCCCTTCTCCTTCCGGGAGAAGGGTGGGGGATGAGGGGCGGGACGCGTTCATAACGTAATACTCCGGCCACCGTCCACGGCGATCACCTGCCCGGTAACGTAGGGCGCCGCGGCCACCAGAAACTCGACCGCCTTTGCGATGTCGTCGGGCTCACCGGCGCGTTTAAGCGCGGTTTGATTGACGATGCGCTGGCGCGACAATTCGTCCGCCCAGGCGTCGTCGTCCGGCCACAAAATGGTGCCCGGTGCGACGCCGTTCACGCGCACGTCCGGGCCCAGTTCGCGCGCCAGCGAGCGCGTGAGCGCAAGCAGGCCGCCTTTCGCGATTGTGTAAACGACGTAATTTTTCATTGGCAACTCAGCGTGTATGTCGACGATGTTGACGATGCAGCCGTGGCGCTTGCGCAATTCTGCTGCTGCCGCCTGCGCTAGAAACAGCGGTGCTTTCAAATTGGTTCCCATCAGGTCGTCCCACGCCTGGTCGGTAATCTCGCCGATCGGCGTCGCAAAAAAACTCGACGCATTATTAACCAGGATATCGAGCCCGCCGAATTGCATCACCGTGGTCTTGATCAGGTCTGCCCAACTTGCCGCATTCAAAAGATCGGCCTGGATCAGCGCGACTGAGTCCGCACGCTGTGCATTCAATGCGCGCTGCAATGCGCGCGCCTCAACGACCGAGGCGCGATGATGCACCATTAAGTTAGCGCCCTGGGCGTGCAAGCGGCGGCAGATCGCGGCACCGACGCGTTTTGCGCCGCCGGTGACCAACGCCGTCTTGCCTGCAAGTGCCCCTGCCATCAATTGCGCCATGCCTATATTGTACGGGAAGGCCCGAGCAAGGTTTTACTTAAACCGGCGTTCGTCTAAAGTGCGGTCTCGCCAAGACCCATCCGTTCATAGCTCTAAACCATCACACTGACCAGCTTGTTACCCGCTCACTTATCGAAACTTCCAGCGCCCGAGACTGCGGCAGCCGCGCACAGTGCGCGGCTGCGCAACCTGATCGCACGTGAGATTGCCGCTAACAACGGCTGGCTTAGCTTCGCGCGTTACATGGAACTCGCGCTGCATGCTCCCGGCCTTGGCTATTACAGCGCAGGCGCACTTAAATTCGGCTATGCCGGCGACTTTGTAACCGCGCCGGGCATCAGCAGGCTGTTTGGCCGCACACTCGCGCAGCAGGTAGCGCAGATCCTGCAAAGCGGCATCACCGACATCATCGAATTGGGTGCCGGCAACGGCCGGCTCGCGTGCGACCTGCTTGCCGAACTCGCTGCGCTCGGCAGTGTGCCGCGCAACTATAAAATCCTTGAGACCAGCGCTGACTTACGCGAGCGTCAGCATGAACTTCTTCAGCGTGAGGTGCCGGCGATGGCGGCGCGCGTCGAATGGCTCGATGCGCTGCCTTTATCTATGAACGCCGTCATTCTCGCCAACGAAGTGCTTGATGCCATGCCCGTGCACCTGGTTGAAGTCAGCGCCGGCGGCATCGCTGAACGCGGTGTGTCAATCGTGAATGATCGCTTCGAGTGGAGCACGCAGCCGGCCACCGGCGCCGTGCTCGCAGCCGCGCAAAGTCTCAACCTCGCGCCCGGCTATATCACTGAAATCAATCTTGCCGCGCGCGCGTTCGTCGCGACGCTCGGCGCAAGTCTCGAACGCGGCGTGGCGCTCTTCATCGATTATGGCTTTGCGGCGCGCGAGTATTACCATCCTCAGCGCAGCAGCGGCACCCTGATGTGCCATTACCGCCATCACGCGCATGACG
>JANYCE010000263.1 GCA_025360445.1 Betaproteobacteria bacterium | reverse complement strand
CGACGTGACGGAACGCGCGCGCGCAGACCAGGCGCTGCGACGATCGAAAGACGAACTGCGCGAATTCGCCACCGTTGCGAGTTCCGTGCGTGAACAGGAAAAAAGCCGCGTAGCCCGCGAGCTGCATGATGAACTTGCGCAATCGCTCACCGCGCTGATGATGGACGCAGCCTGGATGAAAGATCACGTGCCCTCGGGCCAGGATCAGCTTTGTCTCAAAATCGCCGGCATGCAAGCGATGCTCGACAGCACGGTCAAGGCAACCCGCCGCATCGCGGCCGATCTGCGCCCGCTGATCCTCGACGATCTGGGTCTCGTTCCCGCTGCAAAATGGCTCGTGCAAAATTTCGTGCAACGCTCCGGCGTGCGTTGCGAGTTTGCCTTCGACCCGCCGGGCCTCGAGTTGCACGATCCCCATGCGACGGCGGTTTTCCGCATCCTGCAGGAAGCCCTCACTAATATCGCGCGCCATGCCCATGCCGAATTGGTCAACGTAACGCTTGATGTAAACGACGGGGAGATTTCGCTCAGGGTGCGTGATAATGGCCGCGGCTTTGAGCCTGACGACGCGCGCAAGCCCAATTCCTTCGGGCTGATCGGCTTGCGTGAGCGGGCCTATTTACTCGACGGCAAAATCAATGTCGACAGTACTCCCGGCAAAGGCACTCTGATCGAAGTCCGCATTCCAACCCGGCAGGCGCCATCATGATCCGCATAGTTATTGCCGACGACCACACCATCGTTCGCGAGGGTCTCAAGCAACTGCTCTCGGCTACCGCCGACCTTACCGTAGTGGGCGAAGCACAAAACGGCCACGAGGTTTTACAGCGCATACGCGACAGCGATTTCGACGTGCTTTTACTCGATATGTCGATGCCGGGTAAAAGCGGGATAGAACTCATCAAGCAGGTGCACAACGAAAAACCAAAACTTCGCATCCTGGTGCTCAGCATGCATGAAGAAGAAGAATATGCCGTGCGCGCGCTCAAGGCCGGCGCCGCGGGGTATATCACCAAGGAGAGCGCCAGCGCACAACTGGTCGCGGCGATCCGCAAGGTGGCGGGCGGCGGGGCCTTCATCAGCCCCGCAGTTGCCGAGCAGTTCGCGCTCGGCGTGATGCCACAAAGCGAAGGCCTCCCTCACACCGCTTTGTCAAACCGCGAATTCCAGGTGTTTCAAATGCTGGTGCGGGGCGTCAGCGTTACTGTAATTGCCGACACGCTTAATCTCTCGGTGAAAACTGTCAGCACACACAAGTCTAATGTCATGCAAAAAATGGGCATGGCGAATCAGTCCGAGCTTATTCTTTACGCGGTCAATCACCGGCTCTTAGACAACCCCGGCGCCTCGCACTAACGCCTACAAGAACAAAAATGGACCGCGCGGCCTGCGCCTCGTGTATCGCTCACAGAAATGCTGATTAACTGAAAAAGTTGATCGAGTGCTTGTCTAGGACGACTCCCAGGCCGCCCCGGCGCCGTCCCACCCATATCTTCAGACACCACTTACTTTTTTATCAGCCGCCACCGATAGAAACTGCAGTTGCGCCCGGCGATACTGCGAGCTATGGAAACCGCCTACGTCACGCGCACGAAAGTGTTTCTTGTAGAAGACTCCGCGGCCATCCGCATGCGGCTGATCGACATGCTCGGAGACGTCGAGGGCATTGAACTCGTCGGCGGAGCTGATTCGCCCGCGTCCGCAATCGAAGGCATCCAGCGCACGCGGCCTGACACCGTTGTGCTCGACATACACCTGCGCGGAGGCAGTGGGATCGAAATACTGCGGGAGGTTCATTCTGCGCATCCCGACATCGTGTTTATCGTGCTTACCAATCACGCCGATTGCCAATACCGCGAGATCTATACCCACGCCGGGGCCAGCTATTTTCTGGACAAATTGAGCGACTTTGAAAAAGTAAAAGTTATCGTCGCCGGCGTGCACGCCAGGCGAAAACACAGCTATCCAACAAAACAGTAAATTCGAATCGGAGAACAGCATGGGAACACCCGCCACGTTGCACTCTCGTGCCGACACCAGGGCCACCGTAATTCCGATGCGGCGAGCCGAATCCGCGAATGTTGTCCACTGCCCTACCTCTTGCCAGACATGCAGCTTGCGCGAGATTTGTCTGCCCGCCGGTTTGGGCCCGCACGAAGTCGAGCAGCTAAACGGAATCGTCCACCGGAAACGCGCACTTAAACGCGGCGATTATCTGCGGCGCGCCGGGAATCCGATGCAGTCACTATATGCTGTGCGCACCGGCCACCTCAAGAGCAGCGTGCTGCACGAAGACGGGCGCGAACAGGTCACCGGTTTTCACATGATGGGCGAACTTCTCGGCATGGACGCAATTGCAACGGGGAAACATGCGTGTGACGTGATCGCGCTCGAAGATAGTGAAATCTGCGAAATCCCCTTCGCAGATTTCGAGCGTCTGAGCCGCACCCTGCCCGTGTTGCAACAACATTTTCATCGCGTCATGAGCCGGGAGATCACGCGCGATTACGGCATCATGCTGCTGCTGGGCAGCATGCGGGCCGAAGAGCGTCTTGCGACGTTCCTGTTAAATCTGTCTCAACGATTCGCCGCGCGCGGTTACTCTTCGACGCAATTTGTACTGCGCATGACTCGCGAGGAGATCGGCAGCTATCTCGGCCTCAAACTCGAAACCGTCAGCCGGGCATTTTCGCGGTTTCAAAATGATGGCCTCATCACGGTAAAAAACAAGAGCATAGAGATCAAATTTCCAGAGCGACTGCGCGCGTTGATGGGCGAGTGCGCGAGTACGCGTCAGTAGCCGACATTGGGTTCCGCTGTCACCAAACTATCCTTCCCATCATGGCTTGAGGATACGTATGAAATTACTTCTCGCCGGCAGCATCGGACTTGCAGTGTGGATAGTCGCCCTGCCCGCACCGGCCTTCGCGGCCGAACCGTCTGCCGGGCAGCAGGACTATGAAACCCGCTGCGCCAATGTGCCATGGCCGCAGCGGCAATGGCGAAGGTTGGCTGGCTGAGCATATGATCCAGCGCGTTCCGCCGCTTACCCAGCTTAAAAAAAGCAACGGCGGCGTATTCCCGTTTGAACGCGCCTACCAAGTGATCGACGGCAGAATCGAAGTCCGGATGCACGGCCCCCGCGCGATGAGAGCGATCGACATACTGATTGAAAAGGGAGCGGCTGCAGTGAATCACTCAAGCCAGGTGATGCTGCCCTTCAAGATCTTGTCGATGAAACCGATCGCGACCATGTTCTGGGCGGCCGCGGTTTTGATGCCCCCGTTCCAGATACACCACCTCGTCTGCTGCTCTGCGCAGCTGAGTAAACGTCTCGAACGGCGCCACCGGTACGGCGACAACCACCTTTGCCGGCTGTCTCATGTTGGGCTCCTTCTGCGTGCCGACGACTCGCTGAGACATATCATTTCAGACCTCGCTTCAGACCTGCCGCGCACGGGAACACCTTCACCACGTCATCGATCTAAAGGTTAGCCCTCCGGCGAGCCGCAACGTTTGATGCAGATCAACCGTGTTGTGCGCTGCCGAAGCGATCGTGCATTGCAACCCCACGGATGGAGCACTGCGATGAAGGACGAGCTCGATCGATACCAGCTCCGGCGACAGAAAACTGCCGCGTCCTATATTGATACTTGTAAGCATCGGATATCCCCGGGGACACTTGGTTTGATCTAAATCAATAAGCGCGACGGATGATCTGGGTATATTCAAATCGCGGGTTAATCCAATAGCCCGTTACTTACTTTGCGGGTGCCCCGATGTTAGAACTAAATTTGTTGTGGCCGTATCCGGAGACGTTTTTAGAGTTTAGGGACGGGGGGCGGCCCGAATGCGCACAGCATGATCGTTTGCTCACCGAATATCGGACATGCGGCATGGGTCCCCTGGTGATGGGTGGCTTCGACGGGAGAGTGCGTCATGTTCGTTGAGAGCCGTTTTGAGCAGGCCATCGGCCGGATATTCGCAAACGGCGCGGTTCCATTACGACTAAAGCTGTGGAACGGGCGCCGCATTGACCTCTCCCCCGCGCCTACCGTAACCGTGATCATCCCGAAGGTGTCGGCGCTCCGCTATTTCATTTCACCCGATCTCAACAAGCTCGGGGAAGCATTCGTCGAGGGCCACATTCGTGTGGAGGGCTCTATCCACGAGATTTTTCGGGTCGCGGAGAGCCTTGCCCGCAACGTCGCGGCCAATACGCGCGCGGGATTTCACCGTGTGGCGCGGCACACCCGCGATCGCGACTGCAAGGCGATTGAATTTCACTACGATGTCTCGAACGACTTCTATTCCCAGTTCCTCGACCGGAACATGGTCTATTCATGCGCCTACTATCGCAGCGAGAACGACCCTCTCGACCTCGCCCAGGTGCAGAAGCTGGACCATATTCTGACCAAGCTGCTTTTGAAACCGGGCGAACGCTTTCTCGATATCGGCTGCGGTTGGGGGGCTTTGATCATACGCGCGGCGAAACAGTTTGGCGCCATTGCAACTGGCATCACGTTATCGAGGAACCAGTTCGATTACGTCCGGGAACTGATCCGGACCGAGGGACTCGAGGGACGTTGCACCGTGGAGCTATGCGATTATCGTGATCTATCCGGTATCGGCGGGTTCGACAAAATTGCGAGCGTAGGCATGTTCGAGCACGTAGGCTTAAAAAACCTGCCTGCGTATTTTTGCAAAATCCGTTCGCTCTTAAGCGATAAAGGCTTGGTGTTGAACCACGGTATCACGACCAGCGATGTCGACAGTCAATGGATAGGCCTGGGGGCAGGAGATTTCATCGACCGCTATGTCTTCCCCGACGGCGAATTGCCGCACCTCAGTGTTGTGCTCAAGGAAATGTCGGCGGCCGGATTGGAAGTGACCGATGTCGAATCGTTGCGCCGCCATTACGCCCGCACCTGTCATGAGTGGGCGAGCCGCCTCGAGTGCAACCGGGAGCGCGCGGCCTCCCTGGCCGGAGAAAAGCGGCTTCGTATTTGGCAGATATATCTCGCGGGCAGCGCTTATGGCTTTGCCAACGGCTGGATGAATATCTATCAGGTCCTTGGCAGCAACGCCGAAAATAAGGCGGGCGATTCGCTTCCGCTCACGCGCGAATACATGTACGCCTCGTGAGACGGGCGGCAGCGAAGTCGCTATACACTCCGTCCACGAGCCAGGCCCGCAGGAGGCTCCATCTCCAGGTCAGGCCAATCGTGAGGCGAGCGCGAGCGGCATACGCTCAACGCAATCATTCCAATCGAGCCCTTACGGAGCACGAAACCCAGGTTGGCAGTCCATTGCCTTGCGCATTGATAGAAACGCTTTTGACTCGATCTGGCGAATACGCTCAGCGTAAACCTTGAGCTCATCTGCAAGATCATGCAGCGTGGCGGCGTTCTCCTCTTGCAGCCAGCGAGACTCGATGATGCACCGGCTCCGCAAATCAAGGCTCACAACTGCCCTCGGTGGCATGAGGTCGCGACCTGGACGATTTTAGGTTGGCTCTGGAATCCGACAAGCGCGCGGTTAGCAAGAATCTGCACGCCACAATGTTTGGCATTCGGCATACAAGCGCGAAGTGCGGACGAGTGTTTTAGACGTCTCGGGTTAAACCCGATCGAGCACAGGTTTGCTGACAGCATCTCCGCAAAGCGCTGACACGTGATGCGCGCAGCACTCAAGGCGATCTCGGGCGGGAACGGGAGCAACGCCGACCGGCCGATCCGAACAGCGTCCCTGCGGCGCTGACAGTGGTCGCGGCGCTTTCGTCGTGATGAATTGAACACGATAGTCACCTTTGACGATTTCTTATCACACGTTTCGGTTAACAGCTAAAGCTCGTTTTGCATTCGTATAAGGAACCCCCTCGGCTTTTCTCTATACAGCCGTCGAGCGCGCTCCAGAGCCTTCTTCTGCAACTTATGGCGTTTATGCGCGAGTACGCTCTCATGTGTCTCCGTTAACCGGACGTGCAACGTGGCATTTTTCGCCTGCAGCAATGCGAGATCGTGATCGTCGCCAAGATTTTCGGCGACGGCATCCGCACGCTTTATGCAGTTGGCGAGCCTGCCATGCGCGGCGGGCGCGAGGATCTTCATTGCCTGCCCGAGATACTTAGCCTGCTTTCGCAACGCATGCAGATTTTCATCTTTTAGTTGATCGGCTTCAGTTTCGGCGAGGGCAACGCGGCCTTTACGATAAATGCGCCTGAGCCCTGTCTGCACGATTGAGTGCTCGCTGCTTCTAAGGCGCTGGCGTCTCATACGAGCCGAGACCCCTTCGATTATGGCCGCACTTTTGTTCAAAGTTTCCCCGCGCTGCGCTTCATTGCGTAGCTTGTGCCACCCAGCATTCAATGCCTGCCGCTGCTTCAATAGCAAGCCGCGGCGTTCGGCGTTCTTTTCGTTATTGAGAAGGCCATCGAGTTTGTCGCGCAGTACCTGAGCATCGCGCAAACGGCCAAGTGACCGGGCGGTGTCGCGCAGCTGAGTGTTTTCGTGTGCGTAAAACGGCTGGCCGAAAACATCCCGCAACAGGCGCAGACCGGCCCGTGCGTGCTTGAGTGTCTTGCGCGCCGCATGCACGATGTCTCCATTGAGCGCATCGCGCTTGCGCAATTCGCGCGCGACGCTGTCGAGCTCGCGCAGTATCAGTTTATTTATCGCAAGCGGACTAGTCACGGCGCGCAGTTCTTTAGTTACAGCCATTAGCTCCCGTCTGACTGCGCGTACTTTGCGATGGCGGCATCGAGCAGTAACTCGGCCTGGCGCGGGCCTCCGCGACCAAACGGCTTGAAGTGCCGGCCCTGCCGCTAGAACGTCCAGCGATTGTTTTGGATCCTATATGCTTTCGCGGCGCAGTCACGTTACGATTACTCCTGGAGCCGCGAGATGTACTCGATCAGCGCAAGTATCCGGGCACGGGTAACACTTTCGTCAGCGACATACTGGCCGCTTTTCATGTCATATTGTCTTTCCGAATCCACTCGGTAAACGGCGCCCCAGACCGGCATCTGGCGCGGCCCGTGGACCAGCACTTCTTTTCTGCCGTCGATAACTTCGTACATCGAATCGAATGGAAACACGCCGCCATTATTCCGTTTCAGCCGCACCAGTGACGGCGTGCGGCTCTTCAATTGGCTGGAGAGCCAACCATCGCCTGTACCGGTAACGCCATGGCAAATTATGCATTTCGATTCGTACTCGAGCTGGCCGAGAGATTTGTCGGCACCTAGAGCGCATACCGGCAACGCGATCACAATCGCAGAGGCCCAGATGCTCAATTTTTTCATGTCAATCTTCCATCTACCGGGACCATAATTCGTTTATACATGCCTACTCCTTTGCAGGCTTGGGCTGTTTAGACCGCTAGAAATCTAAAATCGCTAACCGCATCCACCGAGTGGCGGGTCGGCAAAGCCCAGAAGCGAAGCAAGCGCGCGCGCGACTTGGGCGCGCCCGCCCCCGAGGGGCATTCGTTGTGAGCAGTAACGGCCAACAACAGTTCCTCATCCGACAAAGATTCCGGCATGGTCAGTTGATATTCGAGAACCTGCATATCGGCTTCCGAAGCATCGCTCTTGCCGGCTGCGCCTTCGGTTTCGCCAAGTGCTGGAAAAACATTTATCAGGTTCTTGAATGCAAGACCGATAACCCCGGGCGCGGCCGTTTGCTCTGACACGCGAATACATGTACGGCAAGCTGCGCTATCCCGCAGGGGAGCCGCCATGCTGAATACATCGTCTGACGTCGGTGCCGTGCTACAGGTCGACGCGCGTGACGGGGCAGCAGATAACGGATTGGGAGGAACGATTGCTTACCTTCGCCGGACTCGCCGCAAGAGTTTATCTAGCCAACTTTTTTTAGCCG
>JANYCE010000260.1 GCA_025360445.1 Betaproteobacteria bacterium | reverse complement strand
CACTGATGCAACCCAACGAAAACGAACTCGGCCAACCGATAGGCTTCGCGATCCCCGACTGGAAGCCGCCACAGCCGCCGTCACGTATCTCGATGGAAGGCCGCTTTTGCCGTCTTGAGTCGCTCGATGCAAACGCGCATGCAGAAACGCTGCACGCCGCGAATAGCTTGAACACCGACGGCAGCCTATGGACCTACATGGCGTATGGGCCGTTTGCTACTTTGGCTGAATACATAAAATGGATTGAGACTTCCGCGAGCGGAAACGATCCGTTGTTCTTCGCCATCGTCGATCGCGTGAGCGGAAAGCCGGTGGGCGTTGCTAGTTATATGCGCATCGATCCCGCAAACGGCTGCATCGAAGTGGGCCATCTCGCGTACTCACCGCTGCTTCAGCGCACGCCCGCCGCAACCGAGGCGATGTTCCTGATGATGGATCAGGCGTTCAAGCTCGGCTACCGGCGCTATGAGTGGAAATGCAATGCGTTGAACGCGCCGTCACGGGCGGCTGCGCAGCGACTCGGATTCTCATACGAGGGCATTTTCCGCCAGGCCACGATAGTTAAAGGACGCAATCGCGATACCGCGTGGTATTCGATCATCGGTGGCGAGTGGCCGGCGCTTAAGCAGGCGTTCGAGACGTGGCTTGCGCCGGCGAATTTCGACGCGCAGGGTAAGCAACGCACACAGCTTTCGGCATTGACGGCGCCGTTATTGCAGCAGCGCGGCTAGTGTGGTGCTTCACAATTAACGAGACATTCCCTCCCCTTCAAGGGGAGGGCCAGGGTGGGGATGGGGTGACATTGGGCGCCATTCCCCCCATCCCCCTCCCTGATGCCCCCTCGCCACTGCGCTTGCTCTCCCCCTTGTCCCCCAAGGGGATTTCCTTCGGGGCAAAGGGGGAGGAGTTTCGCTATTACCGTGCCGCTGTATAAGTGCCGTATAGAGTGAAGCACCACACTAGCTGCTGCTCTCCTGCTTTATTTTGACGGCGTTACATACGGGAAACGCCGCCGCGCTTTTTTCTCGCTGGCCTTGGCGCCCCTGACATAGCGCTGCTGATCATCGGCGCGCGCAGTGTATGACCATTGCAGCGGTTCATCGTTTCCTGCCGTGACCTGCTGAATGAAGAGCCGTCGCTGCTGGCTCAGCACAACGTCGGCGATTATTTTTTCTGGATCCCATCCACGCAGCAGCGCATCACGCAGCTCCCGCTCTTTCTCGGCGAATGCCGGCAGGCCGCTGAGGTTGTTGATTTCCTGCGGATCGATGTCGAGGCGATAGAGAAGGGAGGCCTGCCCATGGATGTAGACGTATTTGTACGGGCCCCGGCGGATCATGCGGCACGGTGCGCAAACGCCGTCGGCCGTGTATTCGGAGATGGCGCTATCGGGCCAATCGTCGATGGGCCGGCCGTCTAGCATCGGGACCAACGATCGGCCGTCGAGAGCATCGACGGTATTCTGCTTTTCGCCGGGCGCGGCGAGGTCGAGCAGAGTCGGCAGTATGTCAACCAATGAGACAACCTCGCGGCGTCGTTGCGCAGGGAATCGACCCGGGAAGCTCACGATCAATGGCACGCGCGCTGACCATTCAAAAAAAGTTGATTTGAACCACATGCCGCGCTCGCCCATCATTTCGCCATGGTCGCCGAGGAATATAACCACCGTATTCGCATCGAGCCCCGTGCGCGCCAATGTCGCGAGCAGCTCGCCCACTTTATCGTCGATGTAGCTGATCATTCCGTAGTAAGCGTGGCGTGCATTGCGCGCGACCGCCTCGGATATTTTGTAGACGTCCGATCTTCTCGACTGGTTGAGCCATACGGTCTGCATGTCGAGACTGTCTTCGGGCAACGGACCGACTGCGGGCAAATCGATTTCGTCGTCGCGGTATAGGTCCCAGTATTCCTGCGGTGAGGTGAACGGCGCATGCGGATGCGTGAAAGATACCGTGAGGAAGAATGGCTGTTGCTCGGGCGCCCTCGCCAGGTCGTACAGTTTTTGCACGGCGCAATGGGCAACTTCATCGTCGTAATCGAGTTGCAGGCTCCTTATGCAGGGGCCCGCATCGAGGATGGTCTTGAGCGTTGCACCGGCGGGGCTCGCCGGCTCCGGCGCTGACCAGTCGGCGGTGAGTGCAAAGTCCGAGCCGATGATATCGGTGGTCAGGCGCTCTTCAAATCCATGATGTTGATCGGGGCCGATGAAATGCATTTTGCCGCAGAGCGCCGTGTGATAGCCGTGAGCGCGCAAATAGTAGGGGAGCGTGACCTGCGACGCCGGAAATTCCGCTGCATTGTCATATGCACCCACGCGCGTCGCATACATGCCGGTCAGCATCGAGAAACGGGAGGGGGCACACACCGGAAAATTGCAATACGCCGCATCGAACACCACGCCTGCAGAGGCTAACGCGGCAAGGTGCGGCGTTTTGACCACCTTGTGTCCGTATATCGGGAGTGCAGGCGCAGCAATTTGATCGGCCATCACCAGCAGGATGTTGGGTTTGCTTTTGATCATGTCGATCGACGCTTTAGTTAATTTTCAGGTTGGCGGTTTTAACGAGTTCGCCATACCGTTTGTATTCATCGCGCACGAAACGCTGGAACTCAAGCGGCGATCCTATGACGACATCTGCACCGCGGGCCGCCATCTGAGTGCGGACTTCCGGTTCATTCATCACTTTGACGATTTCGGCATTTAATTTCTGGACGATCGCCGGCGGCAGTTTTACCGGGCCGAACACACCAAACCAGCTGCTGGCTGCATAGCCGGGCACGCCGCTTTCGCCGATGGTGGGCAAGTCGGGCAATAGCTCCGAGCGCTTTGCACTGGTGACCGCCAGCGCTCTGAGCCTGCCGGATTTCAGGTGCGGCAGCGTGGTGATCGCGGCATCAAACAATAGATCGATACGGCCGGCCAGCAACTCGACCATCGCCGGCCCGGCGCCCTTGTAAGGGACATGCACGAACCTGATCTTTGCCATGTGGGCGAACAGTTCGCCCGCCATGTGCGTCGTAGTTCCATTGCCGGCTGATCCTAAATTAAGCTGTGCCGCCGAACTGCGGGCCAGCGCGATTAATTCCGGCACTGAGCGAGCTGCGACCTTGGTACTGACATCGAGCACGAAGGGCACGCTGGCAAAACTGCCGATTGGCACAAAATCGCGTGAGATGTTAAAGGGCAAATCAGTTACAAGGTGCGGCGTGATCGCGAAGGCCGCCGAACTGCCGAGCAGCAGTGTGTAGCCGTCGGGCGTGGATCTGGCGACAAGTTCGGTACCGATGACGCCGCCGGCGCTGGCCCTGTTATCAACGAGCATCGTTTGCCCCAGGGATGTGCTCAGTTTGCCGGCAAGCAGGCGCGCAAGGATGTCGCTGGCCCCGCCAGGCGCAAATCCAACGATAAGCCGGATCGGCTTAAACGGATAGTCCTGAGCGATCAAATTAAACGGCCACACGGCAGCAATAAAAACGATGGTCCAACGCGGTAAAGGCAACGGCCCCTCCTGTGAGTTTTTATGCGCCATCATTGTGATCGAGGCTCAGCGGCGCTCTCTCCTTCATCGCGCACGGCGTAGAAACCTGGCTCTACTACTCTTTAATTCAGCCGAAAATAAATCCCGCGGCCCGTTAAATGTTATGTGCGACAGGAAGCACGGCTCAGCCACGCACCGGCCACACCGAATTCGTTACTACAGTCCGTGCAGCAGCAAAACTCATTCGCCTTTGATGCCGGCGGCTTTGATGACCTCGGTCCACTTAACGGTTTCACTGACCATCAGTTTGCCGAACTCGGCAGAACTCATTTTCACCGGCGCGCCGCCCTGTTCGTCGAGCCTTTTTACGAACGCGGGCGAATCAAGCGTATTGATTGTTTCGGCGTGCACTCGCGCAATTATGGCGGGCGGCGTCGCCGGCGGTGCGAAAATTCCCCACCAGATGTACGTTTCGTAACCCGGCACGGTCTCGCTGATGGTCGGCACATTGGGCAGATTCGAATTTCGTTTCGTGCCGCCGACGGCAAGCAATTTCAGTCGTCCGCCGTTGATAAACGGCATCACCGTGACGAGCGTGCCCAGATAGATTTGGGTCTGGCCAGCCATCACGTCGGCAATCGCCGGGCCGCCGCCCTTGAATGGCACGTGGACGATATCGACACCGGTTTTTAATTTAAGCAGCTCAGTATTCATGTGCGGAAAACCACCGATGCCGGACGATGCGTAGTTAAGAGCGCCCGGCCGTGTCCGTGCCAGCGCAATCAATTCCTTAACCGATTTGACCGGCAGAGCAGGATGCACCGCGAGCGCACTTTCACCGAGGCCGATCAGCGCGACCGGCGCAAATGACTTTACGATATCGACCGGCGCTTCCTGTTTGTCGATCAGATAGCCGTACGCAGTCGATGTGAGCATCAGCGTATAGCCGTCGGGCGGCGCGGCCGTTGCAAGCTGCATGCCGACGATGCCGCCGGCGCCTGCGCGGTTGTCGATGATCACTTGCTGCTTAAGGCGAGCCGTGAGTTCGACTGCGAGCAGGCGGCCGACAATGTCGGTGCTGCCGCCGGGCGGCCACGGGATGATGACGCGAATTGTTTTTTCGGGAAATGTCGCCGCGGCAGCCGACGATATGAAGGAAATCGCTGCACAGAGCAGCACGAGTGTTTGAAGGCTGCGGCCATTGGCGTTCATGAGTCCCTCGTTTGAGTGAGACGGCAGGCGTTAGTGTAATGCACAACAATGTCCACGCCGCGGGTTTGCC